>JANNDN010000228.1:0-5642 GCA_031387795.1 Sphingomonas sp. | reverse complement strand
GGGCGGCGCGCAGTCCCAAGCACGACCCGACCTTGCCGATCAGCGGGGTCTCGATCCTGCTGTCGATGCGCACGATGATCGATCGTGCGCGCGCCAAGGGCCTCGACGCCCACCTCAACTTCCGCTTCGGACACGATGTCTACACCGGCCATCTTCACGAGCAGGGGATCGAGATCGTCCGTGGCGAACATCCCGCGCCCGACCTGGCGATCATCGCCGATGCCCAGGCCCTGGCCGCGGTCATGTACGGCAAGGCGCCATACGACCTCATCCAGTGGAGCGGCGACCGCGCGTTGCTCGATCGCTTCGTCGATCTGTTCCACTTACCGGCCAAAGCCCCCGTGCCTGGGCATTGAGGCTGCGCCGCGCCTCGCTTATGGGCAGGCGATGACCGACATTCCCAACGTCAGCCTCGAAAGCCGCTCCGACACGGTGATGGCCTCGCCCGACAAAATCGCCAAGGTGCGCGACCTGTTCGGGGTCGATTCGGACATGGAGGTGCCCGCGTTCAGCGAGGCCGACGAGCGCGTTCCCGACCTCGACCCGACTTACGTTTTCGACCCCGACACGACGATGGCGATCTGCGCCGGCTTCGCCAAGAATCGGCGAGTGATGGTCTAGGGCTATCACGGCACCGGCAAGTCGACCCATATCGAACAGGTCGCGGCGCGCCTCAACTGGCCGATGATCCGCATCAACCTCGACGCGCACATCAGCCGCATCGACCTGGTCGGGCGCGACGCGATCGTGCTCCGCGACGGCCAGCAGGTGACCGAGTTCCGCGAAGGTCTGCTGCCGTGGGCGCTCCAGCATCCGGTCGCACTCGTGTTCGACGAATATGACGCCGGCCGTCCCGACGTGATGTTCGTCATCCAGCGCGTGCTCGAGGCGGAGGGCAAATTGACCTTGCTCGACCAGAACCGCGTGATCCGCGCCAACCCCTGGTTCCGGCTGTTCGCGACCACCAACACCGTCGGCCTCGGCGACACCACCGGCCTGTATCACGGCACCCAGGCGATCAATCAGGGACAGATGGACCGCTGGAACATCGTTACCACATTGAATTACCTGCCGGCCGCGGTCGAGGCGCAGATCGTGCTCGCCAAGTCGGGCGAATATGACGACCCCAAGGGCAAGGCGATGGTCGAGAAGATGATCAAGGTCGCTGACCTTTCCCGTCAGGGCTTCATGAACGGCGACATCTCGACCGTGATGAGCCCGCGGACGGTGATCAGCTGGGCCCAGAACAGCCATATCTTCGGCGATGTCGGCTATGCGTTTCGGGTCAGCTTTCTCAACAAATGCGACGAGAGCGAGCGCGCTTTGATCGCCGAATATTATCAGCGGGTGTTCGGCGAGGACCTGCCCGAAAGCGTGGTCGGCAAGGCGGGTTAGGGCGCGGGCGGAGGCACCGGGTCGGGACGGCGCGGCAACAGCTCGACCGAGATCGAAATCAGCGTCCAGACATAGAGCGTCGCCTGCAGCTTGTCGGGTATTTGCTCGTCCGGCTCGAGCATCGGCCCGATGGCGAACGGCAGGAGCGCGATCATCGCTACGGTCAGAACCGCATAAACCAACTTGTGCGGGCTGGCCGCGACATAAAGGATCGAGATCACGATTCCGCTGACGAACATCAGGACGATCGCGAACTCGAACTGGTCGAGCTGCTCGGTCCCCGCCAAGACGAACCCGAGCACCGCTCCGAAGAACGTGTTCATCGCCGCCAGATGCGCCGAATATTCGCTTTCGGTGGTGGTCAGCACTGTGGGCAGTTTGAGCTTCATCGGCGGCCGCCTCCCCCTTGCATGGTGCGGGTCCGGCAAGGCATTGGCAAGGCCATGAGCAAGCCGCTCCGCATCGAAGCTTTCCGCCGCGCGCTGGCCGGCGCGACCCGGGCGATCGCCAGGGATGCGGAGGCGGACGTCCTGTTCGCGTCGGAAGGCGCGGCCTCGTCAGGGAAGACCGCGCGGGTCCCCTCGCCCGGCCCGGGGCTGGAATTGGCTCTGGTCGCCGAAGCGCGCGGGGCCGCCGATTCGCTCGGGCTTCGTCTGCGCCATCACGATGCCGCGCTCCATGCTCGCCTGGCGCCCGCCGACGCCGAGGCGCGGGCGGTGTTCGACGCGCTCGAGACGGCCCGGTTTGAGGCGCTCGGAGCGCGCGCGATGGGCGGGGTCGGCGACAATCTCGACCGGCTGGCCGAGGCCCGCGTGCGCGGCGATGCGATCACCCGCGCGCGGACCGCGGATGAGGTGCCGGTGGCGACCGCGGTCGGCCTCCTCGCCCGGCAGCGGCTGACCGGACGATCCCCGCCGGCAGGCGCCGAGGCGGGCCTCGCTCTGGTCTCCCAAGCGATCGAGGAGAAAGCGGGGCGTGAGCTCGATTCGCTGGCGCTGACGATCGACGATCAGGCGGCCTTCGCGACGCTTGCCCGGGCGCTGCTCGAGGATCTCGACCTCGAGTCAGCCGCGAATGAGGACAATGCGAACGAGGATGGCGGCGACGAGGACCAGTCGGACCAGCCGGGCGCCGACGAGGACGAAGACGGCGAGGACGGTACGCCCAGCGCGGGCGACATGGACGTGCGCGGCGAGGAATCCGACCGCGATACCGGCGACGATGCGACGAGCGAGGAGATGGAAGGCGGGGAGGTCGACGAATCGCCCGGCGACGAGCTTGGCGATAGCGAGACCTCCGCGCCCGGCCGCTCGAACTGGGAGCTCTCGCCGCCGACCAATTACAAGGCCTTCACCACCCGCTTCGACGAAATCGTGGTCGCCGGCGAATTGTGCGACGAGGAGGAACTGACCCGCCTCCGCGCCTATCTCGACCAGCAGATCGGCGGCTTGCAAACAATCGTCACCCGGCTCGCCAATCGCCTTCAGCGGCGCCTGCTCGCGCAGCAGGCGCGGAGCTGGGAGTTCGATCAGGAGGAGGGGCTGCTCGATGCCGCGCGGCTGGCGCGGGTGGTGGTCAATCCGGCGCAATCCTTGAGCTACAAGATTGAGCGCGAGACCGATTTCAAGGACACATTGGTGTCGATCCTGATCGACAATTCGGGTTCGATGCGCGGCCGCCCGATCGCGATCGCGGCGATTTGCGCCGACATTCTCGCCCGAACGCTCGAACGCTGCGGGGTGCGCACTGAAATCCTCGGCTTCACCACGCGCGGCTGGAAGGGCGGGCAAAGCCGCGAAGCATGGCTCGCCGATGGTCGGCCGGGCAATCCGGGGCGGCTCAACGACCTCCGCCACATTCTCTACAAAAAAGCCGACGAGCCCTATCGCCGCGCCCGCCGCAACCTCGGGCTGATGATGCGCGAGGGACTGCTCAAGGAGAATATCGACGGCGAGGCGCTGTTGTGGGCGCACAACCGGTTGATCGGCCGGCCTGAGGAACGGCGCATCCTGATGGTCATCTCGGACGGCGCGCCGGTCGATGATTCGACCGCTTCGGCCAATGGCGGCAATTATCTCGAAATGCATTTGCGCCAGGTGATCGAGTGGATCGAGACCCGCTCGAGCGTCGAATTGATCGCGATCGGCATCGGCCACGACGTCACCCGTTACTACGAGCGCGCGGTGACGATCATGGACGCGGACCAGCTTGCGGGGGCGATGATCGACCAGCTCGCGGGCCTGTTCGGAGAGCCGTGACCGCAGCAAATGTCGGGGGATGGGGATGGGCCCGGCACAATTACGCGCGCCGGGCCCCCCTCGATACGCGACGCGAGGGAACTTGCTCGCTTGAAGCGAGCATGACGGGGAAAAGGGGATAACCCCGTCCATGGACCGGGTTATGGCGCGCGCGCGGTCAACCGAAGCTGAATGCCGTGTGCAGCAAATATTCAGGGAAATTCGTTTTAGTTCAGTCGTTTAGCCGACTCTTCGACGCATTCAGGCGGTCGCTTCGGACTTCGCCTTCTTGGCCAGCTCGCGTTTGAGCTTGCGTGCTTTGAGGCTGAGCTTGTCTTCGCTGGTCTTGGTCAGCCAATTATCGAGGCCGCCGACATGCTCGACCGAGCGCAACCCGCTGGTCGAGACGCGCAGCTTGACGCTCTGCCCGAGCGCATCGGACAGCAAGGTCACGTTCTGCAAATTGGGCAGAAACGTGCGCCTGGTCTTGTTGTTGGCGTGAGAAACATTGTTTCCCACCTGCCGGCCCTTGCCGGTCAGCTCGCAAACCCGCGACATGGTTTCATCCTGAAAATTGTTTGATACGAACCTCATGGAGGCCCGAAGAGCGCTGCCCGTTAGCCGCTCGAATGTCGCGCGTCAACGTTACGAGGGTGAATATAAGGCAACTCACCGGCGGTTGTGGCGTTGGAAATGTCGGCTAGTGAACATCATCCGATTCGCTGGACCTACGGGGTATTGAAACATGCGCGCAATTATCGTCATCCTGATTCTTCTGGTGCTGTTGGTCCTGGCCGGCATCGGCACCGGCTTCATCGACATCGACCAGATCCGCGACGCCAAGGCGCCCGAAATCTCGACAACGCAAAACGGAGTGGTGGCCAAAGGCGGTCAGACGCCCGCCTTCGACGTCGAGACCGGCTCGGTCACGGTCGGGGCCAAGGATGCGACGGTCAAGGTGCCGGAGCTGCGGGTCAATCAGCCCGCGGACAATGAAGCAGCGCCCGTCGCCAACACCGCTCAATAGCCGCAAAGCCTGACTCGCCCGCGCTGCTCGGCTAGGCGCGGAGGATGGCCTTTCCGCTTCCCCCGCCGATGCGCCGCGCGCTCGACCTCGCGCGCGAAGCGGCTGCGGCGGGCGAAGTCCCGGTCGGGGCCGTGATCACGCGCGGCGACGACGACCGCGTGATCGCCGAGAGTCGCAACGCCATGCGCTCGGCTTTCGACCCTACCGCCCACGCCGAAATGGTCGCGATTCGCGCGGCGGGACTCGCGCTCGGCACCTCGCGGCTCGACGATTGCACTTTGTGGGTCAGCCTCGAGCCGTGTGCGATGTGCGCCGCGGCGATATCGATCGCGCGGGTCAAAGCGCTGCGCTTCGCCGCCGACGACCCCAAGGGCGGGGCGGTGGTCAACGGACCGCGCTGGTTCGAACAGCCGACCTGCCATCATCGCCCCGACGTGCTGGGCGGGATCGGCGAGGCCGAATCGGCCGAGCTTCTGCGCGGCTTCTTCGCCGGGCGCCGCTAGCCGCCGTAGGGAATCAGGCGGATCTCGACCCGGCGATTGGCGGCTTTCTCGCTCTCGCTGGTCTCGGGATTGTAGAGCGGCGCGGTCTTGCCATAGCCGCGCGACGCGACCCGCGCTTTGGCCACGCCCTTGGCAGAGAGATCGGCCGCGACCGCCGCCGCGCGCTTGTCCGACAGCGCCTGATTGTATTTGTCCGAGCCGCTGAGGTCGCTGTGTGCGAGGACGTCGACATAGGTCTTCTCGCGGCCCTTCACGGTCCTCGAAATCTCGCGCAGCGTGGCGCCGAACTGGGGTTTGACCGCGGCGCTATTGGCCTCGAAGGTCAGCGCGGCGGGGATGCGGATGACGATCCCGCCGCCGATCCGCAGCACATCGAGGCCCATGCCCGCGGTCTGCCGCCTCAGTTCGCCCTCGAGCTCGGCCATATAAGCCGGCTGGGCCTGGGGCGAGAGCGGGCCGATCCTGGCCTTGGCCATCTTT
>JANNDN010000205.1:0-2737 GCA_031387795.1 Sphingomonas sp. | reverse complement strand
CTGTTCGCAGGGCTCCCGCCAAGGATCGGAGTGCCGATCCTCATCACCCAGCATCTGCCGGCGCCCTTCATGACCGTGTTCGCGCGCCAGATCGGCGCCGCGGCCAAGCGCGAGGCGCTTGTCGCCGAAGACGGGATGCGGCTTCGGCCCGATTGCATCATCGTCGCGCCCGGCGATGCTCATCTCGCAGTCGAGCCAAAGGGCGACGATGTCGTCGTGCGGCTGTCCCACGCGGCGGCCAGCAGCGGCTGTCGGCCCTCGGTCGATCCGATGCTCGCCTCGGTCGGCGCGGTCTATGGCCAGCGCGCGCTCGGCGTCATGCTGACCGGAATGGGCCGCGACGGGGTCGAGGGCGCGGCCCGGCTGGTGGCGTGCGGCGGGGCGATGATCGCCCAGGACGAGGCCAGTTCGGCGGTGTGGGGGATGCCGCGCGCGGTGTTCGACGCCGGCCTCGCCTGTGCGTTACTCCCGCCCGACAAGATCGCTCGCCGGGTCGCCGCCCGCTGCGCGGAGTATGCGTCATGCAGATAAGCGACAGCTCGAGCCGGATTCTCGCCGGCCTGCTCGAGGCGCGCACCGGGCAGCAGCTGACGCTGAGCCGACGCTGGCGGATCGAGACCGCGCTGTCCTCGCTGATGCGCGAGCGCGACATCGCGAGTCTCGACGAATTGATCACCATCCTCGTCATGGGCAGCGAACCCGCGCTCAGCCAGCTGGTGGTCGAGGCTTTGCTCAACAACGAAACCTATTTCTTCCGCGACCGGATGCCCTTCGATACGCTCGCCAAACATGCGCTGCCTGAACTCGCCAAGGCGCGCGAAAAGTCCAAGCATCTCAAGATCTGGTCGGTCGGTTGCTCGACCGGGCAGGAGGCCTATTCGCTCGCCATGCTGTTCGCGGAAGCGCCCGAACAATGGCGCGGCTGGACCATCGACATCCTCGGCAGCGACGTCTCGACCAATTGCGTCGAGCGCGCCCGCAACGGCACCTATACGCAGTTCGAGGTCCAGCGCGGGCTCGGTATCACGCAGATGATCAAATGGTTCGAGGATACCGGCGACGGCTGGCGCGCGGTCGAAGCACTGCGCAAGCCGGTCCGCTTCCAGGTTCACAATCTGCTCGAACCGCCCCCGCACCCGAAGAATTTCGACATCATCCTGTGCCGCAACGTGCTGCTCTATCTCAGCGCCGACAAGAAGACTCTGGCGTTCGAGCGGCTGGCCTCGGCGATGGCCGATGACGGCTGGCTGATGCTCGGCGCGGGGGAGACGGTGATCGGCCAGTCGGCCAAGCTCGGCACCGACCTCGACGCGCGCGGGCTCTACCGGCTGGTCGGCGACGGCAGCCGGATCGAGAAGCGCCGCGGCGGCGACCGGCGGGCGGTGGCCCGCTAGTCCGCTAGCCACGTAGCACTTAGGGCTTGACCCACGGCCCCGGCCTGTGTGCCATGGCAGCCCATGCAATTCATCGATCTGCCTTCGCCGAACTTCGACGAACGCGCGCTGCCCGTGTCGATGATCGTGCTCCATTATACCGGCATGCCCGACTGTCAGGGCGCGCTCGACCGGTTGACCAGCCCCGAGGCCCAGGTTTCCGCCCATTATTGCGTCGACGAGGACGGAACCGTCTATCGACTGGTCGATGAGGACATGCGCGCCTGGCATGCGGGGAAAGCGCGCTGGCGCGGAATGACAGACATCAATTCGGCCAGCATCGGGATCGAGATCGTCAATCCCGGCCACGAGTTCGGCTATCGCCCGTTCCCCGACGAGCAGGTCGCGGCGCTGCTCCCGCTGATCGCGGACATCAAGGACCGCCACGGCATCGGCCGCGGCAATGTCGTCGGCCATTCGGATGTCGCTCCGTGCCGCAAGGAGGATCCGGGCGAGCTGTTCCCGTGGTGGGAGCTGGCCAAACGCCGCCTCGCGCTGCCGAGCCCCAGCCGCGACCTCATCGATCCCTATTGGACAGACGCCGGGTTCCTGCTCGCGCTCGAACGCTTCGGTTACGACGTCAGCGATCCCTTGAAGGCCACCATCGCCTTCCAGCGCCGCTTCCGTCCGGATTTGATCGACGGCATCGTCGATGGGGAATGTCGGGCGAAGTTGTTGGCTTTGCTGCTCCCGCGGCCGCAGTGACGCGATATCGCTAATGTCTGCTTCCGAGCCATTGCAGACATCAGGTCCGCGTGGGATGTCGGGGAAATGACGACATCAACTCGCATCGGCGCACTCGACATCTCGGAAGCCATTCACGAGCGCATCGGCTCATACGTCGATATGGACTTCATGCAGTTCCTCGCGGTCGAAGGTGACCGCATCCACTGTTGGTATATGAACAGTGGCGGGAAAGGACCGACTTTTCAAATTGAGATGGTTCGCAGCGGCGATGGTTGGAGCATTGACCTAACAGAGCATCCACCGGGAACCGAGCAGGCGATCGAAGTTCCTTAGTGTCCGCTTTCCACCCAAAGCTGACATTAAGCAGCGACTAGCGAGGACCCGCCGCTTAGCCTATATCCCCCCCCTGTCAGAGGGCCGGGCGGCCGCGGCTTCGCGCAAGCGAGGGCGAGGAAAGTCCGGGCTCCATGGAACCACGGTGCCGGGTAACGCCCGGCGGGGCGGCGGCTTCGGCTAAGGCTTCAGGGACAGTGCCACAGAAAGCAAACCGCCCGCCTTCGGACGGGTCAGGTCGAAAGGGTGCGGTAAAAGCGCACCGCGTCTCCGGCAACGGCGGC
>JANNDN010000093.1:0-13252 GCA_031387795.1 Sphingomonas sp. | reverse complement strand
GCAGATCGAACAGGGCAGCGACGGGCTGGTTCCCTGCGGCACCACGGGCGAGGCCGCGACCCTGACCGACGCAGAACACATCCGACTGATCGAGATTGCGGTCGAGGTCGCCGCGGGCAAAGTGCCGGTGATCGCCGGCTGTGGATCGAACAACACCGCCCACGCGGTCGAGCTGACCCGGCGGGCGCAAGCCGCGGGGGCCAGCGCCGCGCTCCACGTTCCGCCTTACTACAACCGGCCCAACCAGGACGGCATCTACGCCCACCTCACGGCGGTGGCGGAGGTCGGGATCCCGATCATCCTCTATAACGTGCCGGCGCGGACCATCACCGACATCGCGGTCGAAACCATGGCGAAGCTGGCGCGGCTCGAGAATGTCGTCGGAGTGAAGGATGCGACCGGCAATCTCGCCCGCGTCTCGGCCCAGCGGGATGCTTGCGGATCGGACTTCATCCAATTGTCGGGCAATGACGACATGGCCTTGGGCTTCAACGCGATGGGCGGGCTCGGCTGCATCTCGGTCACCGCCAACGTCGCGCCGATGTTGTGCCACCAGTTCCAGGAGGCGATGCGCGACGCTGACTGGCCGCGGGCGTTAGAGCTTCAGGACCAGTTGTTCCCGCTCCACGCCGCTTTGTTCAGCGACGCCTCGCCCGGCCCGGTCAAATACGCGCTCAATCGCGTGCGTCCCGACTTCCCCGCCGAGTTGCGCCTGCCGATGACCCCGCCGTCGGACGCCTCGCGGCGCGCAGTTGACGCGGCGCTTGAGCACGCGGGGTTAGCGTAGGACCGAATGGCCCGCCCCGATTTCAAGACGTTCGACAAGGTGAAGGTCGTCGCCGACAACCGGCGCGCCTTTTACGAATATTTCGTCGAGGAGAAGTTCGAGGCCGGGATCGAGCTGCGCGGGACCGAGGTCAAGGCGCTGCGCCTGGGCGAGGGGTCGATCGCGGAAAGCTATGCTATGGTCGAGGGCGAGGAGGTGTTCCTCGTCAATTCCAACATCGCGCAATATTCCAAGGGCAGCTGGATGAACCACGAGCCGCGGCGCAAGCGGCGGCTGCTGATGAAAAAGCGCGAGATCGCCAAGCTTCAGGGCGCGGTCGCGCGTCAGGGGCTGACGCTCGTTCCGCTGTCGCTCTATTTCAACAGCGCGGGCAAGGCCAAGCTCGAGCTCGCGCTCGCCCGCGGCAAAAAGGCGCACGACAAGCGCGACACGATCAAGGAACGCGACTGGAAGCGCGAGCAAGGGCGGCTGCTGCGCGATCGCGGCTAGCCGGGCGGGCCGGATAGTCCACGGTCAGGACTGCTGCTACACCGGCGCCGATGCTTCACCGCGAATTGCCCACGACCGAGATCGAGGCCCGACCCGTCTGGGGATGGTGGCTGACTGCGCTACTGGCGGCGGCAATCGGGCTGACCTTCGCCCTCCTCCTTTGGTTGGCCGGAATGGCGATCCCTGCTCTGGTTGTCGCGGTTGGCGGGATCGTCGCGGCGGGAGTACTCCTGGTCCGCCGTCCCGGCGCAGGTTCGGTCGCGGACGAGCCCATTCTCGCGCTCGGTCCCGACTTCGCGCTTGCCGGCGCGACGCTCGCGCTGTCGACGGATCCGATCGCTTTGACCACCAGCGAGGGCTCGTTGCTAGTCGTCAATCCGGCCTGGCGCGACCGCTTCGGCAATGCCTGTCCGCCGCTCGGTTGTGCCGCTGACGAGGAGGCGCTCGAGAGCCTCAAACTCGCCCAGTCGATGGCCTGGCGCGATGGTGCGGGATGCGTTCCCGGAATCGCCACCCGGAAGGGCCGGATGCCGGTCGAGGTCCAGCGGGCCGGGGCGCAGAAGGACTATCTGTTGTGGCGCTTCGCCGAGCCCGAAGGCGGCGACCCGCTGACCGCTTCGGCGCGCAGGTTCGGGACCAGCATCGGCGACCGGCTCAACGCGCTCGGCATCCCCGCGCTGCTGGTCGATCCGGCGGGGCAGATGCTCGCCGCCAATCCTTTGTTTCTCGATCGTGCCGCTGCCAGCGGGGAACCATGGGCGGGGCAGGCGCTCGACCGCTTTGCGTTGAGGGACGATGGCGACGGGCTCCGGCTGAGGGCCGACGGCGCGGAAGGGCGCCGCTATCGCGAAGTCCGCGTTCCGCTCGGCGCAGACGATGCGGACGGGGCAACCGCGGTGCTGTTGCTCGATGAAGCGGGCTCGTCCTCGCACGACCGCGAATCGCATCTTCAGGCGCTGCTCGACGTGCTCCCGGTCGGGCTTGCGCTGGTCGACCGCGACGGACGCTTCCTGACCATGAACAAGGCCTTCCACAAAGCCGCCGGGATCAAGGGCGCGAGTACGCCGTCCTATCCGGGCGACCTCGTGGTCAAGGAGGACAAGGGCCCAGTCGCCGACGCGGTCCGGCGGAGCGCGCGCGGACCGGCGATGTCGAGCGACCTCGCAGTCCGGCTCAGCGCCCCCGATTCCGAGCCGGTCGCGCTGACCATCGCCGGGCTTCGCGGGCTCGGTGAGGCCGCGGTCCTGCTCTTGCTCAAGGACAATAGCGAGGAAGCCAAGCTCAAGCGCCAGATCGCCCAGGCGACCAAGATGCAGGTCGTCGGCCAGCTCGCCGGCGGCGTCGCGCACGATTTCAACAACATCCTGACCGCGATCATCGGCCATTGCGACCTGATGCTCCTGCGGCACACGCCCGGCGACAGCGATTATGACGACATTCAGCAGATCAAGTCGAACTCCAACCGTGCCGCCGGGCTGACCCGCCAGTTGCTCGCTTTCTCGCGCCAGCAGACGCTACGCCCGCAAGTGCTCAAGCTCCCCGACGTCGTCTCCGAAGTCTCACATCTGCTTAAACGGCTGCTCGGAGAAACCGTCGAGCTGGTGGTCAAACACGGTCGGGACGTGGGGCCGGTGCGGGCCGATCCGGGTCAGCTCGAGCAGGTCATCGTCAATCTCGCGGTCAATGCGCGCGATGCGATGGCGGGGAAGGGCGGGGGTACGGTCACCATCCAGACCTATGCCGTGCGCGCCGATCAGGTCGCGGAACTCGGCTCCGACATCCTGCCGGTCGCCGACTATAGCGCGCTGTCGGTCGCCGACACCGGTTGCGGCATCGCGGCGTCGGTGCTGGCCAAGATTTTCGAGCCCTTCTTCACCACCAAGGAAGTGGGCAAGGGCACCGGCCTCGGGCTCTCGACCGTCTATGGCATCGTCAAGCAATCGGGGGGCTTCATCTTCGCCGATTCCAAGGTCGGCAAGGGCGCCCGGTTCGTCATCTATCTGCCGGTCAATCGCGAGGAGGCGGCGACGGGCAAGGAGCGGGCGTCGGCCAAACCCGCGAAGGACGCGTTGTGGGGAACCGGAACGATCCTGCTGGTCGAGGACGAGCCGACGGTCCGCAGCGTCGCCGAGCGGGCGCTGACGCGGCACGGCTATCAGGTGATCACTGCCGACAATGGCGAGGACGCGCTCGCGGCGCTCGCCGACGGGCGGGAGATCGCCCTGCTGATCAGCGACGTGGTCATGCCCGGAATGGACGGCCCGACCGTCGTCCGCGAGGCGCGCAAGAGCCGCCCCGACCTCAAGATCCTGTTCATTTCGGGCTATGCCGAGGAGCAATTGCGCAAGTCGATCGACCTCGAAAACGTCAATTTCCTGCCCAAGCCGTTCTCGGTTTCCGAGCTCGCCGAGGCGGCCCGCCGGGCGATCGGAACAAAATAGCACTTTACCTTTCGCGGCAGTCGCTTATCCCGCCAGCCGAGATGCCCGCCACCCGCTCCATATTGATCGTCGAGGACGAGCCGCTGATCGCGATGATGCTCGAGGATTTCCTCGATTCGCTCGGGCATCGCGTCCACGCCACCTGCGACAGCGTCAAGGAAGCCTTGGGCGCGGTTGATCTGGGCGGTTTCGACCTCGCGATTCTCGATGTGAACCTCAAGGGCGAGAACGTGTGGCCGGTCGCGGCGCGGCTGCGCGAGATGAACCTGCCGTTCGTGCTGGCCACCGGCGGCCATGTCGACCCGCCGCCGGGCGAGTTCGCCAATGCCCCGGTGATCGAAAAGCCATACACCCTCGATCGGGTCAATCCGGCGATCGACGCCGCTTTCGCGCTTTAAGATCGCTTTCGTGACTGGTTCACCGGCGGGGCCGCGATGATCGATCTCGCCGGCCACTGGATCTTTCCCGTCCACGCCGTCGCCCGCGCCGGCCCGCTTCCGCCGACCGCCAAGCGCCTCGACTTCAAGGGACCATCGGGCGATCGGCTGGTGGCGATCCATTGCCCGCCCGAAGACCAGGGCTCGGGGCTGCTCGTGCTCGGCTTCGGCGGCAACGCCTGGAACGCCCAGGACGTCGCCGAATTCCTCCACCAGGTGTTTCCCGCAGCGGACGTGATGAGCTTTTACTTTCGCGGCTACGCGCCTTCTGAGGGCAGCCCATCGGCCGAGGCTTTGATCGCCGATGCTCCGGCGTGCTTCGATTTCGCCCGTGGCCAGGTCACCGCTGACCATGTCCTCGCGGTCGGGTTCAGCCTCGGCAGCGGGGTCGCCGCGGCCCTGTCGGCGAAGCGCAAGCTCGACGGCGTGATCCTCGTCACCCCGTTCGATTCGCTCACCGCGCTGGCGCAGTCGGCGGTCCCGTGGATCCCGATCGGGCCGTGGATCGGGCATGAGATCGAGGCCGCGTCGGCGCTCGAGCAATCGCGCACTCCGGTTGCGATCATCGCCGCGGGCCGTGACGAGATCGTCCCCGCGGAGCGTACCGAGGCGCTGCGCAAGCGCGTCCCCAATCTTGTCTTCGACCGGACCATCGCGGGCGCGGGCCACAACGATATCTACAGCCAATCGAGATTCCAGCTCGCGCTGCGCGAGGCCGCGGATCGTCTCATTTCGTGACGCTTCGCGGGTTGTGGCGAGGGCGCCGCACTTCCATATGATTGAAAACCAAGGCACTCTGGCGCGGATTTAGGCGTTAACCGCGCGTCAGAGTTGATTGTGCGATAAAGCGGGTTAGCATGCGTTGGTGAAGCGGCGTGCGCCGGCTGGAAATGGGATACGAATGACCAAACTTACAGGCGGCGACAGCAAGAGCACGCTCTACTGCTCGTTCTGCGGCAAGTCGCAACATGAAGTCCGCAAGCTGATCGCCGGTCCGACCGTATTCATCTGCGACGAATGCGTCGAATTGTGCAACGACATCATCCGCGAAGAGAGCAAGTCGGCGCTCGTGAAAACGCGGGACGGCGTGCCCACGCCGGCCGAAATCTGCAAAGTGCTCGACGATTATGTGATCGGCCAGAACCGCGCCAAGCGCGTGCTCTCGGTCGCGGTCCACAACCATTACAAGCGCCTCGCCCACGGCTCGAAGAACGGCAATGAGGTCGAGCTGGCCAAGTCGAACATCCTACTGATCGGCCCCACCGGCTGCGGCAAGACCCTGCTCGCGCAAACCCTCGCGCGAATCCTCGACGTGCCCTTCACCATGGCCGACGCGACCACGCTGACCGAGGCCGGCTATGTCGGCGAAGATGTCGAGAACATAATCCTGAAGCTGCTTCAAGCGTCCGATTACAACGTCGAAAAGGCCCAGCGCGGGATCGTGTACATCGACGAAATCGACAAGATTTCGCGCAAGAGCGATAATCCCTCGATCACCCGCGATGTTTCGGGCGAGGGCGTCCAGCAGGCGCTGCTCAAGCTGATGGAAGGCACCACCGCGAGCGTTCCGCCGCAGGGTGGGCGCAAGCATCCGCAGCAGGAATTCCTCCAGGTCGACACCACCAACATCTTGTTCATTTGCGGCGGCGCCTTCGCCGGCCTCGAGAAGATCATCGGCGACCGCCTCCAGGGCAAATCGATCGGCTTCGGCGCGCATGTTGCGGCCCCCGACGAGCGCCGCACTGGTCAGGTGCTCAAATCGACCGAGCCCGAGGATTTGCTCAAGTTCGGCCTCATCCCCGAATTCATCGGCCGCCTGCCGGTCATCGCCACGCTCGAGGACCTCGACGAGGCGGCGCTGGTCAAGATCCTGATCGAGCCCAAAAACGCGCTGATCAAGCAATATGCCAAATTGTTCGACATGGAAGATGTCGAGCTCGAGTTTACCGACGACGCGCTCCACATGATCGCGATCAAGGCGATCGAGCGCCGCACCGGCGCCCGCGGACTGCGCTCGATCCTCGAGAGCATCCTGCTCGACACCATGTTCGATTTGCCCTCGATGGAAGGCGTCGACGAAGTGCATGTCGACAAGGACGTCGTCGAAGGCCGCAAGGACCCGGTGCGGGTCTACGCCTCCAAGGACCAGGAAGCCGGCGGCGACGCGGCCTGATCGGGCCGGTCTACCTTCTTAGTTCTGCCCGACCCCGGCGGCCTGCGTCGCATACCGCTCCATCAGTTTGGCATCGCGCCCGTACGGGTCAGCGAGGAAGCGGACGCCTGAGGCGGTCGGCTGGACCGTCAGATAGGTCATGTACACCGGCACCGGACGCGGGAGCTGGACCTCTTCCTCGACCTTGGGGTTGCTGCCCTGCGGCACCGCGCCGTCGAACAGCCAGCGTGCGAAACGCTTGTAATCCTCGACCCGGACGCAGCCGTTCGAGATCCACAATTCGTCCTTGGTGAAATGCGCTTTCTCCGGCGAATCATGGAGATAGATGCCGAAGTAATTGGGCAGCATGAACTTCATCATGCCCATCGAATTGGCCGGTGAAGGAAGGCGGCGGAGGCGGACTTCCTGGCGCCCCTCGGCAACCCCGCGCCAATCGATCGTGTTGGGATCGATCTGGGTCGGATTGTCGCTGAAATCGGCGAGCACCTGATATTCGCGGTCGGTGAGGTAGGAGACGCCCTGGTCGGCGACGCGCGGCGCGATCAGGCCCTTCACCAGCTCAGGAGGCACGTTCCAGTACGGATTGACGCTGGCGAAGCGGATGTAGGCGGCCATCATCGGGGTAGCGGTTTCCGCCTTGCCGACGACGACCTTCATGCTGTCGACCTTGCGGCCGTTTTCCCACAGCGTCAGCCGCGCGCTGCCCGCGTCGACAACCGCATATTTGCGTTGCTCTTGCGGTGAGGGGAGGCGGCGAGCGCGCTCCATGTTGATCATGATCCGCTGCTCGTAATAGAGCGAGCCGCGATTGAGGGCGTCGATCGTCCCGGCGCCGGCGATGCCGTCATCCTTGAGGCCGTGCGCGGCCTGGAACGCCTTGACCCGGGCAGCGAGCGCGGCGTCGTAGCTGTCGCCGCTGCCAAGCCCGAGCCGGGCGCGGAGCACCGCCACCCGCGCGCCGGTCGAGGCGGGTTTGAGCGCCGCTCCCGAGGGAATTGCGACCTGCGGCAGGCTGCCCCAATCCTGGCGATAGCGGACGAGCCCACGGCGCAGGTCGGTGTAAATCGGGTTGACGGACACGAACAGGTCGACCGGCGCGCCGCTATATTCGTCGAAGGACATGTCATTGAGCAGTCCATCGTCGTGGACCGCGCGCGGGACCAATTCCTCGTCGATGTAGATCATGTCGACGCCCTGCTCGATCGCGGGGGGCAGGTCGATCGGCTCGAGCGCGGGGGCCTTGTCGGGGTGCGCGGAGGGCGATTGCCAGCGCGGCTGAACCACCGGCTGCGGTCCTGCCATCCACGGCTCGGCGATGATCGGCCGGGGCTGCGCCTGCGGCTGCGGCGGAAAGTATGGCGGCGGGTAAGCCGGGGCGGGGGGATAAGGGTAAGGCGCCCCGAACTGCGCCAAAGCGGCAGCTGGAAGCGCGACCGCGCCGAGCGCGATGAGGGATAAGCGAAGGTTCACCGGCACTTAGATAGCGCAACAAGCTGAACGGGGACAGAATTTGCTCGCTGGCCAGCTTCTTTGTCACCCGTGTTGCGAAGGGGGAAGGGGCCGCCCATATACGCGGTTATGACTCGAACCCTCCCCATTTTGCCGCTGCGCGACATCGTCGTTTTCCCCAATCGCATCGTTCCTTTGTTCGTCGGCCGCGAGAAATCGGTCGCCGCGCTCGAGGCGGCGATGGGCACCGACAAGGAATTGTTCCTCGTCGCCCAGCTCGATCCGGGCGAGGACGATCCCGACCGCGACGCGCTCTACGACCTCGGCGTGATCGCCACCGCGATGCAGCTCTTGAAGCTGCCCGACGGCACCGTCCGGGTGCTGGTCGAGGGGGTCAAGCGCGCGCGCATCGTCGCGCTCAAACCGAACGGCGACTTTGTCGAGGCCGAGATCGAGGAGGTCGACGAGGAATCTTTCTCCGACACCGAGGCGCAGGCGCTGATGCGCTCGGTCATCGACCAGTTCGAAAATTATGCGAAGCTCAACAAACGGCTTCCGCCCGAAACCGGGATCCAGCTGGCCGAGATCGAGGACGCCTCGGTGCTTGCTGACGCGGTCGCGTCCAACCTGTCGATCAAGGTCGGCGACAAGCAAGCCCTGCTCACCGAGCTCAACCCGTCGCGCCGGCTCGAGATGGTATTCGCGTTCATGGAAGGCGAACTCGGCGTGCTCCAGGTCGAGAAAAAGATCCGCGGCCGGGTCAAGCGCCAGATGGAGAAGACCCAGCGCGAATATTATCTCAACGAGCAATTGAAGGCGATCCAGCGCGAACTCGGCAACGAGGGCGAGGAAAGCGGCGACGAGCTCGCCGAACTGGCCGAGAAGATCCGCAAGACCCGGCTGAGCAAGGAAGCCAAGGGCCGCGCTACCGCCGAACTGAAGAAATTGAAGGCAATGGCGCCGATGTCGGCCGAAGCGACCGTCGCGCGCAACTATCTCGACGTGCTGCTGGCGTTACCGTGGGGCAAGAAATCAAAGCTCAAGAAGGATATCGCCGAGGCGCAGACGGTGCTCGACGAAGACCATTACGGGCTCGACAAGGTCAAGGAGCGGATCGTCGAATATCTCGCGGTCCAGGCGCGGACCAACAAGCTCAAGGGTCCGATCCTGTGCCTCGTCGGACCGCCGGGCGTCGGCAAGACCTCGCTCGGCCGCTCGATCGCCCGCGCCACGGGACGCGAATTCGTCCGCCAGTCGCTCGGCGGCGTGCGTGACGAGGCCGAAATCCGCGGTCACCGCCGCACCTACATCGGCTCGATGCCGGGCAAGATCATCGCCAACCTCAAGAAGGCCGGGACGACCAATCCCTTGTTCCTGCTCGACGAGATCGACAAGCTTGGCCACGATTTCCGCGGCGACCCGTCCTCGGCGCTGCTCGAGGTGCTCGACCCGGAGCAGAACAACAAGTTCCAGGATCATTATCTGGAGCTCGATTACGACCTGTCAGACGTGATGTTCGTGACCACCGCGAACAGCCTCGACATGCCCCAGGCGCTGCTCGACCGGATGGAGATCATCCGCCTTGAGGGCTATACCGAATATGAAAAGGTCGAGATCGCCAAACGCCACCTCATCCCCAAGCAGATGGAGGCGCACGGGCTCAAGGATGGCGAGCTGATCTTCGCCGACGAAGCGCTCCAGGACATGCTCCGCTATTACACCCGCGAAGCCGGCGTCCGCACGCTCGAGCGCGAACTGGCCAAAGTCGCGCGCAAGGCGCTGCGCAAGATCCTTGAGGGCAAATATGAGAGCGTGACGGTCGACGCGTCCAACCTCTCGGACTTCCTCGGGGTCCGGCGCTATCGCTACGGCATCGGCGAGGAAGAGGATCAGATCGGCGCGGTCACCGGGCTCGCCTGGACCGAGGTCGGCGGCGAATTGCTGACAATCGAGGCGGTAACCGTTCCCGGCAAGGGCATGATCAAGACCACCGGCAAACTTGGCGAAGTGATGCAGGAATCGATCCAGGCGGCGATGAGCTTCGTCAAGGCGCGGGCGCCCGCTTACGGGGTCAAGCCGTCGATCTTCGCGCGCAAGGATATCCACGTCCATCTGCCCGAAGGCGCGGTGCCCAAGGATGGCCCTTCGGCGGGCATCGGCATGGTCACGGCGATGATCTCGACCCTCACCGGAATCCCGGTCCGCCGCGACGTCGCGATGACCGGCGAGGTCACGCTTCGCGGCCGCGTCCTCCCGATCGGCGGGCTCAAGGAAAAATTGCTGGCGGCGTTGCGCGGCGGGATCACTACAGTGCTGATCCCCGCGGAGAACGAAAAGGACCTGGTCGATATTCCGCAAGCGGTGAAGGATGCGCTCGAACTGGTGCCCGTCGCGCACGTCGATGATGTGCTCGCCCGCGCGCTTACCGAGCCGATCCAGCCGATCGAATGGACCGATGCCGACGAGCATGCCGCCGAGCCTCCAGCGCATCCGCCGGGCGATGGCGGCGACGTTCCTTTGCGGCATTAGCCAATCGCGGGCTGGACTTGGGGCGCGTAAATTGCCTTAAAGGGTGATGGCCGGGCGCGCGGAGTCGGGCGCGGCCAAAGGGAGACGGGGGCATGAACAAGCAGGAGTTGATCAGCCAGGTCGCCGATCGTTCGGGCCTCGGCCGCAACGACGCGATGCGGGCGGTCGAAACGATGCTCGACCTCATCACCGCGACTCTCAAGCGTGGGGATGAAGTGCGCCTGGTCGGCTTCGGCAGCTTCTCGGTCACGCAGCGCAAGGCGTCAGTCGGGCGCAACCCGCGGACCGGCGAGCCGATGCAGATCAAGGCCACCTCGCAGCCCAAGTTCCGCCCCGGAAAAATCCTCAAGGATGCGGTTCAATAGGCGGCTGGACAGGCCCCGCTTAATCTTTATAGGCCCGCCTTCCGGTCCGCACGGGCATGGGCGCGTAGCTCAGTGGTAGAGCACTGTGTTCACACCGCAGGGGTCGCAAGTTCAATCCTTGCCGCGCCCACCATATTCCACCCCGCCAGCGGCGAACCAGGCTTCACATCGCCAGATAATCGGGCTGGAAGCTCGCCACCCGGCTGAACTCGGCCCAGTCGGGGAATTCGATGTCTCGGCCCTTGCGGCGGATCAGGCCCTGGCGCTGCAAGTCGGCCAGAACGCGGTTGACGTTGACCGATGTCTGGCCGGTGATGTCGGCAATCTGCTGCTGGGTGAAGGGGACTTGCAGGCGCTGTTGGTCGCCATGCATTCGAACCGCTGTTTCACACAATAAATGGGCGACCCGGGCGGTCGAATCGCGGCGCCCGCAATTGACCAGCCATTCGTAACCGATCGCTTCGTTGCGCTGGACCAGCCGCCAGAAAAAACGCTGCATTTCCGGATAGCGTTCGACGAGCGATTCGAAATCCGCCGCCCTGCCGACCATCACTTCGCTTTTGACGATCGCCGCAATGCCAAAGTCGGAGCGTCCGCGCTGCGGCAAAATTCCCTCTCCGGCGAAACGCAAGGCGACAATCTGCCGCCGGCCCGCGCTGTCGGTCTTGAACTTGGCGAGCAGTCCGCAGCGCACGAACATCACCTCGTCGCGCGGCACGCCGACCTCGCGGAACGGGCGGCGCTGGTCGACCAGCAGAGTCCGCGACGGCATTCGGTCGAGAAGGTCGGCGAGGTGTGGCGCGAGACCAGCGTCAATCAATTTGTCACGCAACTCGATTGTGCGCGCCGTCAATTTCGGGCGTCGAGTGGCCATGTCCGGGCGATCCCCTCAGGAGCGTCATCCCGCGGCGCCCCCCGGCGCCATGCCGCTCGCAAATGGTTTAACCCTTACAGGTTAGCAAAAATTATCATCAAGCGCTCGCGGATTCGTGCTGCCTCTGCGAGCGTCGGCTCGATCGCGCTGCCAAGATCGGGGAGTTTGGGCCATCCGCGGTCGGGAAATTCGCGGCCATCGAACGATCGGGCGCCCTCGTAGCGCGGGATGACATGGAAGTGGACCTCGCGGTCGACCATCATCAGCATCAGATAATTGATCTTCTCGAAGCCGCAGAATTCGGCGAGCCCAAGCTCGATCGCCTTGATCACGATGCCCTGCTCTACGAATGCTTCGGATGGAAGCTGCGAATAAGCCGTGGCGTCGCTCTTGGCGGCGAGGATCAGCGAGCCGAGCGTGACCTGCGCCGGCCGCAGCAGGAGGACCCAATGCTCATATTCGCGGATCAGGCTGTCGGGATAGCCGAAGTTGGTGATCGTCGGGTTCAAGGAATGCGCCTCTGCTTGCGTTCGACTGGCTCGCCCATTAAGTGGCGCCGCAGCCCAAGGGAACTGCCGCGACACTCGTAATTTTCCCTAAGGTCATCCCATGGCGATCGTAGCTCAGCTGGTTAGAGCATCGGTTTGTGGTACCGAGGGTCGCGGGTTCAAGCCCCGTCGATCGCCCCATTTTTTTGAAGCAGCGGAATATTCCTGACATGACCACGCCCTGGGGCCTTGCCGATTTCGACAGCCACGAAGTCGTCCATTTCATCGACGATCGGGACTGCGGGCTCAGGGCGATCATCTGCATCCATTCGACTCATCTCGGCCCGGCCGCGGGCGGCGCCCGCTTCTGGCATTACGAGGAGGACGGTCTCGCGCTTACCGACGCGCTGCGGCTGTCGCGCGGGATGAGCTACAAGAACGCCATGGCCGGGCTTGCGCTGGGCGGCGGCAAGGCGGTGATCCTGGCCGACAAGGACCGCTCCAAGTCGCCCGAGCTGCTGCACGCATTCGGCAAGGCGGTTGACCAATTGTGCGGCCGCTACGTCACCGCCGAGGACGTCGGGATGAGCGTCAAGGACATGATCGAGGTGGCCCGCAGTACGAGCTTCGTCGCCGGCCTTCCCAACAGCACCGGCGATGTCGGCGGCGATCCGGGTCCGCACACGTCGCTCGGCGTGTTCCTGGGACTGAAGGCGGCGGTCAAGCGTGCGCTCGGCAAGGATGATCTCGAGGGCCTGCATATCGCCATGCAGGGCGCCGGCAGCGTCGCCAGCGGAGTGTCGTTTCATGCCGCGGCAGAAGGCGCCCGTCTGTCCATTGCCGACGTCGATAGCGACAAAGCGCAGAAGCTCGCGGACTCGGTTGGCGGAACGATCGTTTCGACCGATGACATCCTGACCCTCGAAGCCGATGTGTTGAGCCCCAACGCGCTTGGCGCGATCCTCAACGCGGACAGTATCGCCGCGCTCAAGGTTCCGATCGTCGCGGGCGGCGCCAACAATCAGCTGGCCAAGCCGGGTGACGGCGAAGCGCTCGCCGCGCGCGGCATCCTTTATGCGCCCGATTACGTCATTAACGCGGGCGGGATCATCAATGTCTGCACCGAATATCTCGCCGACGGGGATTCGAACCTGGTCCGGACACGCATCGAAGGCATACCGGTCCGGCTGGAGCAAATCTGGGCCGAGAGCGAAGCCAGC
>JANNDN010000089.1:0-1506 GCA_031387795.1 Sphingomonas sp. | reverse complement strand
CTCAAGGGCATCCTTGTCTACACCGACGAGCCATTGGTTTCGATCGACCTCAACGGCTCGCCCGCGAGCTCGACCGTCGACAGCCTCGAGACCACCGTGATCGAGGGCAAATTGGTCCGCGTGGTCAGCTGGTACGACAATGAGTGGGGCTTCTCGAACCGCATGGTCGATACGGCGTCGGCGATGGGGAAACTGGGGTAGGCTCCCGGATTCCTTGTAAAGATGACCAGCTTCAACACCCTCGACGACCTCCCGGACGACCTCACCGGCGAAAAGGTGTTGGTCCGCGTCGACCTCAACGTGCCGATGCAGGACGGCGCGGTGAGCGACGACACGCGGCTGCGCGCGGCGGTGCCGACGATCGCCGAATTGAGCGACCGCGGCGCGATTGTGCTGCTGCTGTCGCATTTCGGCCGGCCCAAGGGGCGGAACCGGCCCGACATGTCGACCGCTCTGCTGGTCAAGCCGTTGCACGAACTGACCGGCCGATCGGTCCGCTTCGTCGAGGATTGCGCGGGTCCCGAGGCCGAGCGGGCGATCGCGACGATGCTCCCGGGCACCGTGGCGATCCTCGAGAACACCCGCTTCCACGAAGGCGAGGAGCAAAACGACCCCGCGCTTGCTCAAGCGATGGCCGCGCTTGGCGATTATTACGTCGACGACAGCTTCTCGACCGCACACCGCGCGCATGCCTCGACCGAGGGGATCACGTACTTCCTGCCGAGTTTCGCCGGACGTTCGATGGAGGCTGAACTCAACGCGCTCGAACGCGCGCTCGGCAATCCAGAGCACCCGGTGGCGGCGGTGGTTGGCGGCGCAAAAGTCTCGACCAAGCTCGCGGTGCTCGGCCATCTTCTCGGCAAGGTCGATCATCTGATCATCGGCGGCGGGATGGCCAATACGTTCCTCGCCGCGCGCGGGGTGGCGGTCGGAAAATCGCTCTATGAGAAATACTTGCTCGGTGAAGCGGAGAGCATTTTCGAACGCGCCGACCGGGCCGACTGCACCATTCACCTCCCCTATGACGTGGTCGTCGCAAAGGAATTCGCGGCCAATCCACCGAGCCTTCGCACCTGCAACGTCCACGAGGTCGCCGCCGACGAGATGATCCTCGATATCGGCCCGGCGGCGGTTGAGGCGCTCGCCGACGTGCTCAAGACATGTCGCACGCTCGTGTGGAACGGCCCGCTCGGCGCGTTCGAGACTCCGCCCTTCGATGCCGCGACCGTCGGGTTGGCGCGGACCGCGGCGGCGCTGACGCGCGAGGGCGGCCTGGTCTCGGTCGCGGGCGGGGGCGATACCGTGGCCGCGCTCAACCAGGCCGGGGTCGCGCAGGACTTCACCTTCGTCTCGACCGCGGGCGGGGCGTTTCTCGAATGGATGGAAGGCCGCACGCTGCCAGGCGTTGCGGCGCTGATGCAAAGTAAGGACCCGACATGACCGAATCGAACGACAAAATCGCCGCCGGCCGCGGCTTCATCGCCGCGCTCGACCAGTCGGGTGGTT
>JANNDN010000046.1:0-5167 GCA_031387795.1 Sphingomonas sp. | reverse complement strand
GCTGCTGAAATCGCACGACGGCGAGACGCTTCGCCTCGCGCTGCTGTCCGCGCATTATCGGTCGCCACTGCCATGGACGGAAAGCCTGATCGCGCAGAGCAAGGCTACACTCGACGGGCTTTATCGCAAGGTTGGCGATGCGGAGCCGGGAGAGATCGACGCCACATTCCTCAAAGCGCTGAAGGACGACCTGAACACACCGCTGGCGATGGCGAGTCTGGGCCAGATCGACGATCCGTCGACGCTCAAAGCGAGTGCCGCGCTCCTCGGGCTGCTTGGAAGCGCTGTGGATTCGTGGTTCCGTGGCGGAGAAAATGACGACGAGATCGAGGCAAGATTAGCCGACCGCAGTGAAGCCAAGAAGAACCGCGACTTCGCTACTGCCGACCGCATTCGCGATGAGTTGGCGGGCGAGGGGATTTTGCTTGAGGACGGGCCAGAGGGCACCACGTGGCGGCGGGCATGATCCCTTCTCCGTTCATCCTGAGTAGCGGCTGAGCGAAGCCGATGACGCGTATCGAAGGACGGTCCTTCGATACGCCGCTGCGCGGCTACTCAGGACGAACGGGAGCGGTTATGGCGACGGATTATGACCGCGCAGCCGCTCTACACCCCCGAAATCTTGCGGCTGGCGGCGGCGCTTCAGCCGCCGCGCGATCTCGAGCGCGTTGATGGCCGGGCCGAGCTTCGCGCCCCGACCTGCGGATCGACGATTGCAACGACCGCCGCGTTCGATGAAAATGGCCGGGTGACCGCGCTCAGCCAGACCGTCTCCGCTTGCGCCTTCGGCCAGGCGTCGGCGGCGCTGCTCGAGCGCGGCGCGGTCGGGCGGTCGGGGGACGAGGTTCGAGACGCGCTCGATGCCCTGGCCGACTGGCTCGCCGGAACCCGCGACGATGCCGGCGCCTGGCCCGGCCTCTCCGCGCTCGCCCCGGCGCGGGCCAAGACCGGCCGCCACGGCGCCATCCTGCTCCCGTTCCGAGCGCTCCTCGCGGCGATGCAGGCCGAGCGATGACGACCAGCCCCGCCGAAGTCGCCCAGACCACGACCGCGGTGCTCGAAAGCGGCGCCATCATGCTCGGCGCGGCGCTGGTGTTCGTGACCATTTTCCGCAAGCTCAAGCTCGGCGCCACCCTCGGTTATATCGTCGCCGGGGCGCTGATCGGGCCGCAAGTGCTCGGCCTCATCCAGGACCCCGAGAACACGCTCGGGATCACCGAGATCGGGATCGCGCTGCTGCTGTTCATCGTCGGACTGGAGCTCAACCCGAGCCGGTTGTGGCGGCTGCGCAAGGACATATTCGGGCTCGGGCTGGCGCAGGTCGTGCTGTGCGGGCTGGCGCTGTCGCTGTTCATCAGCCTCGCGCTCGGGGTCTCGCCCGCCGCGAGCCTGGCGATCGGGCTGCCGTTGGCGCTCTCGTCGACCGCGCAGGTGCTGCCGATGCTGCGCTCGGACAATGCGCTCAACACGCCGCAGGGCGAGCGCGCCTTCTCGATCCTGCTGTTCCAGGACCTCGCGATCGTGCCGATGATCACGATTATCGCGGCAATGTCGCGTGCTCCGCCCGATCCCGATCAGCCGGGCGGCTGGACCCTCGCGCTCTACACCGTGCTCGCGGTGGCCGGGCTGGTCGCTGCGGGGCGGCTGGTGATCAACCCCTTGTTCCGGCTGATCGGCCGCTTCGGCGAGCGCGAATTGTTCATCGTCGCCGGCCTGTTCACGGTGATCGGCGCGTCGGCCTTGATGCACTCGCTCCACCTGTCGGTCGCGCTCGGCGCCTTTGTCGCGGGCGTGATGCTCGCCGAATCGCCCTATCGCCACGAAATCGAGAGCGACGTCGAGCCATTCCGCTCGATCCTGCTCGGTCTGTTCTTCCTCGCGGTCGGAATGACCCTCGACCTCGCGACCATCGCCGAGCGGCCGCTGTTCGTGGTCGGGATCGCGGCGGCGGTGATCGTCATCAAGGGGCTGCTGATCGCGGGGCTGGCGCGCCTATTCGGCAACAATTGGCGCCGCTCGATCCGGCTCGGGCTGCTGCTCAGCCAGGCGGGCGAGTTCGGCTTCGTGCTGTTCGCGCAGGCGGCGGCGGCGCAGTTGATCCTGCCCGAGGCGGCGTCGCTGTTCGCCGCGGTGGTGACGCTGTCGATGGCGACGACGCCGTTCCTGATGCGGCTCAACGACTGGCTCGCGCGCCAGCCCGACCGCGATGGAAGCAATCTCGACGGCCCCGAAAAATCCCCCGACACCGCCGCGATCGTGGTCGGTTACGGCCGCTTCGGGCAGACCGTGGCGCAGATGCTTCAGGCCAAGAGCATCGGCGTGACTCTGATCGACGAAGCGCCGCAGATGATCGAGCGCGCCGACGAGTTCGGGACCAAGGTTTACTATGGCGACGGCCTGAGGCTCGACCTGCTGCGCACCGCGGGCGCTGAAAACGCCAAGATCATCGCCTTCTGCAATGACAATAAGGATGGCGAGCTGACTCGCAGCGCGCTCGCCGCGGTGCTCGAGGCGTTTCCGCAGGCGGCGGTGATGGTACGGGCTTTCGACCGCGTGCATCTGATGGAGCTCGACGGGCTCGACCTCGCCTTCGCCCAGCGCGAGATGTTCGAAAGCGCGGTCACGATGGGTAAGGCTGCGCTCAAGGCGGCGGGCATCGGCGGCCATGAAATCGACCGGGTCGAGCACGAATATCGAAGCCGCGATTGCGAGCGGCTCGAGCGCCAGAGCCGGTCCGGCGATCTCCATGCCGGGCTTGACCGCAGCTTCAGTGCCGAACGCGCGCTGCCCGACGAGGGCGATGAGGCGGAGGCGGAGCCCAAGCCCGGTTGAGTCAGGCGGGTTTCGCCGCGTCGAGATAAAGTTCGATCGCCTCGATGATCGAATCGACCACGTCGCGGTGCGGGCCCTCGCCGCTGCGGACGTGGATATGGGCCTCGGCGTAGGACGGGCGCCGCTCCACCGACAATCGCTCGAGCGTCGCTTTGGGATCGTCGTTGCGGAGCAGAGGGCGGGTGTCGCGGCGGCTGGTCCGCTCGGCCAGCACCGCGACCGGCGCGTCGAGCCAGACGGTGAGCGCGCGCTCGTTGAGCAACAAGCGGGTCCGCGCATCGACAAAAGCGCCGCCGCCGGTGGCGATGACCCGCACCTGACCCTCGATCAGGCGGGCGACCAGCCGACGCTCGCCATCACGAAAATCGCGCTCGCCGAAGCGCTCGAACACCTCGGCCGCGGAATAGCCCGACGCGTCCTCGATCGCGGTATCGCTATCGACAAAATCCAGCGCGAGGCGCCGGGCAAGCCGCCGCCCCACCGTCGATTTTCCAACCCCCATCAGCCCCACCAGCACGATCGGCCGGTCGAGGCGCTTGGCCAATTCCATCACTTTATGGGCTATACAGCGCCTTGCGCTCTGGGCAAAAGCCCTCGCCAACGGTCATTCAATCGGAACCTTATGTCGCGCATCGTCCTCATTCTCGTCCTTGCAATCCTGATCGGCGGTGTCTGGTATCTGTCGACCGTGCCGCGCGAAGCGCCGGTCCAGACGATCGAGACCGAGGTCGCCCAGCCGGCCGATGCGCGCTAAACCGGCACTCCTCGCCGGGGCGGTGATCCTCCTTGGCCTGCCGGCCATCGCCCAGCAGGTCCAGGCGCCCGCGCCGCAGCCGTCACCATCGCCCGCGACCAACAGCGCCGCTCCGTCGACCTTGCCGTCGCGATCGACTGCTCCCGCTTCTGCCTCCGACGAGGGCGGGGTCGAGCTGGTTTCCGCCGAGAGTCTTCCACCCCCCGCGCCGCCGATCGAATATCCGGGCTGGGCGCGCCGCGACCCGTGGACGGTGGGCGTACTCGATCCGCGGGGCCTTGGCGCGCAGCCGTGGGGTAATTCGAGCGGCGCGTTCCTCTCGACCCTGATGCGTCGGATGGACACGCCGATTGCCTCGCGCTGGGCGCAGATCGCGCTTCGCGATGCGTTGCTGGCGCGGGCGCCGGCGCCGCGCGCGGTCAATCCGGTCGATTGGGTGGCGGAGCGCGCCTGGCTGCTGCTGCGCCTGGGTGAGGCCGATGCCGCGCGGATGCTGGTTGCCGGGGTGGATACCAATCGCTTCACACCCAAGATGACCCAGGTCGCGGTGCAATCGGCGCTGGCGACGGCGGACCCCCCCGCCTTGTGTGGGTTCGAAGAGAAAATTCGCCGCCACGAGCGCAACGTCGGCCAATTGGTCTCGGCAATATGTGCTTCGCTGGCGGGGGAGCCTGAGAGCGCCTCCGCGCAGATCGACAATGCCCGCCGCTATGGCCGCATCGGCGGGATCGACCTGACCCTGGCGGAAAAAATGGTCGGCGCCGGTTCGGCCGGGCGATCGGTGAAAATCGAGTGGGAGCCGGTCGACCGCCTCAACGCCTGGCGCTTTGGCCTCGCCACCGCGAGCGGAATGACCCCGCCCGACCGGCTGGTCGCTAAGGCCAGCCCGCAATTGCGCGCCTATCAGGCGCGGGCACCTTTGCTATCGCCGCAGGACCGGATCGAGTCGGCGCTGGTCGCCGCCGGGCTCGGAGTCTTCTCCTCGCAGGCGATGATCGACCTTTATTCGGCGATCTACGATTCGACCGATCCGGGGGATCTGCCGCAAAGCGACGCGTGGCAGCTGCGCCAGGCTTTCGTGGCCAAGGATCAGGACGGGCGGGTCGCCGCGATCCGCCACATCCTGGGCCTTGGCAAGGAAGGGCTGGCTCGCGAAGGCGCCCGGGCCGCCGCGGCGCGCGCGGCGAGCCTGGTCGTGCCCGACAAGAAATATCAGGAGGATGCACCCGCGCTGATCGCCGCGATGCTCGCCGGGGGCTATGACCGCGCGGCGGCGCGTTGGGCCGACGCCTGCGACGACATGGATGATGGCCCCGGCGACCGGTGCTGGGCGATGCTCGCGCTGGCCGCGCCCGATGGCGTGTCGATGGGGCTCGCCCGAAGCCGGCTGGCGTCGTTCATCCGCCGCGACGATACGGCGAACAAGGTCCGCGGCGGGCTGCTCGTCGCAGGCCTCGCCGGGCTCGGGCGGATCAGCACCGCCAACGCCAATGGTTACAACCGCAGCAACCGCTTGGGCCTCGGGCGTTCGACCAGCTGGACGCGGATGATCGATTCGGCGGCGCGGCGCGGGCAGGCGGG
>JANNDN010000340.1:0-5452 GCA_031387795.1 Sphingomonas sp. | reverse complement strand
CCTCGAGCAAGCCGGCGAGAATTCGGCTCGAGCTGTCGCTTATTTGCATGACGCATACTCCGCGCAGCGGGCGGCGACCCGGCGAGCGATCTTGTCGGGCGGAAGCAACGCGCAGGCGAGGCCGGCGTCGAACACCGCGCGCGGCATCCCCCACACCGCCGAACTGGCCTCGTCCTGGGCGATCATCGCCCCGCCGCACGCCACCAGCCGCGCCGCGCCTTCGACCCCGTCGCGGCCCATTCCGGTCAGCATCACGCCAAGCGCTCGCTGGCCATAGACCGCGCCGACCGAGGCGAGCATCGGATCGACCGAGGGCCGACAGCCGCTGCTGGCCGCCGCGTGGGACAGCCGCACGACGACATCGTCGCCCTTTGGCTCGACCGCGAGATGGGCATCGCCGGGCGCGACGATGATGCAATCGGGCCGAAGCCGCATCCCGTCTTCGGCGACCAGCGCCTCGCGCTTGGCCGCGGCGCCGATCTGGCGCGCGAACACGGTCATGAAGGGCGCCGGCAGATGCTGGGTGATGAGGATCGGCACTCCGATCCTTGGCGGGAGCCCTGCGAACAGGCCGTTAAGCGCGTGAATGCCGCCGGTCGAGGCGCCGATCGCGAGCACGTCGATCGGGTCCAGAGGCATGGCGCGGAGATGGCCGCCCGGCGCCTCGACCGGGGCGGGCAGTGGCATCGGCGCGTGACCGAGCGCCTTGAGCTTGGCCAGCAAAACTTCGGAAAAGCGGCCGTTGAAGCGGCCGATGCCGGGCTTGGGCAGGGTATCGGCGGCGCCCAGCGCGAGCGCGGCGACGGTCTGTTCGGCGCCATCCTCGGCCTGCGAGGAGACGATCATGACCTTGGCCCCGCCGCCAGCGGCGATGATCCGCGGGATCGACTTCAGGCCCCCGTCGCCGGGCATTTCGAGATCGAGGAGAATGACGTCGACCTGGCAATGGTCGAGCGCCTCGATCGCGGCTTCGGCGGTCCCGGCAACGGCGGTGATTTCGAACCCCGGATCACTTTCGATCATCCGGGTCAGCACGGCGCGAGCGACCATCGAATCATCGACGATCATCAGCCGAGTCCGGCGGCGCGCCCTCGGCTCATCCGGCCGGCGGTCCCGCGATCTGGCGAGCGCCCGCTCCATCGGGGCCGCTTACGCGACGCCGACGAGTTGAAGCTTGATGTGCAGCGTTTCGCGGTCGAACGGCTTCATCACATATTCGTCGGCCCCCGCTTCGAGCGCCGCGCGGATATGCGCCATGTCGTTCTCGGTGGTGCAGAAGACGACCTTGGGCTGGTCGCTGTGGCCGCGCTGGCGGAGCAATTTCAGGAACTCCATCCCGCTCATCACCGGCATGTTCCAGTCGAGCAGGACGACGTCGGGCATCTTCGCCTCGCACGCGGTCAGCGCTTCCTGGCCGTCGCCGGCTTCCTCGACTTCGAACTCGAGGGTTTCGAGGATGTGCCGGGCGACCTTGCGGATCACCTTGCTATCGTCGACGATCAAACAGCTTTTCATTCGCGCGTTTCCTGTCGTGGTTTGGACCCTAGTTAAACGCCAAGGGTAACGAAGTGCTTAAGCAGCCGCGGCGCGGGCGGATTCAGTTCCGCCGACCAGGGCCGCGACATCGACCAGTAGAATTGGCCCGGTTTCGGTTTCGACCATGCCCAGCGCGACGCGTTCCCAGCCGGGTGCCATCGTTCCGCGCACCACGGCGGGCTCGCCCAATACCTCGACCACGTCCTCGACGTCGTCGACGATCAGCGCATAATGATGTCCGTCCAGTTCGACGACGACCGCCTCGATCAGGCCGTCGGCGCGCACGGTCTCGGGAAGGTCGAGCGAGCGGCGGGCGTCGATCACAGTCAGCACCCGGCTGCGCAGAGCCGACAGACCCGCGACATGCGGCGCGGCGCGCGGCACCGGAATGACCGAATCGAGCTCGACCACCGATTCGACCTGGCACGAGCGCAGCCCGACCCGCTCCCCGCCGATCGCCACGATCAATAGCAAATCGCTCATCGCCGTCCCCCCGCCGCGCTCTTGAGCGCCATCAACAGGCCGGCGCGGTCGTAGCGATAGATGCTGTCGTCCTTTTTGCCCTCCGCCTCGGGGTCGGAGCGAAGCCAGATGGTGGCGCCGGTCCCCGTGCCTTCGGGCAGCGCGCTGCCCCTGGCGGCGATCACCAGATCGGCCTCGACGCCGTCTTCATCGTCGAGCGCGACTCGATAGCCCGCGGCCTCGACCACCGGGCGAAGCAGATTGCGGATCCACGGATCGTCACCGGGCAGGCGACAGACCATCGACCGCTTCCGGCTCGCCGCGGCACCGAGATAGGTTGCGAACAGCCAGTGCGCGTCGATCAGTTCGGCGGGCTCGCCGTCGATCAAAGTCACCGCGCTCACCTCCCCGCCGTCGTCGCTGTGGATCAATTCATGGCCAAGGGTCGCGAAATCGATCACTTCGGCAAAGGCATAGCCGACCTCGCGCTCGCCATCGCTGACCCGGAACAGGCGCACCCTGCCGTCGCCCAATTGCTCGCGGGTGGCGCCGGCCAGCGGCAGGATCGCCTCGCCAATCTGGACCCTGAGCTGGCCCGCGGCCTTGCGGATCGCCTTGACCTCGACTTCCTCGATGCGGTCGACGAGCCCCAGACGAAGCGCCTTGCGGCCGCCGTCGAGGGCGCGGAACAGGAGGACGTCGGTGACCGCCGCCGCGACCGCAGGCAGACTGTCTGCAACCCGCGATGCGCGTTCGATCACCTCGAACTTGACCCCGCCGACCTGCGCCAGTCCGGCGGGATCGAGCAGCAGGATCGGGCTACCGTCGTCGGCGAGTGTGGTTCCGGCGTAGAGGCCCGTCGCCATGACCGCGGGAGCGGCGGGCTTGACCACCAGTTCCTCGTGATCGTGAATGCGGTCGACCGCCAGCGCATAGATGTCGCCGCCGGAAGGTCGAAGAACGATCAGCCGGCAATCGCGTTCGTCGCTCTCTGCCGACAGTCCGAGGATGTCGCCGAGCGCCACCAAAGGCACGCGCTTGCCGCGGATCGTCGCCACCCCGGCGCCGCCGAGGGCGCCGACCTCGACCGACTCGCCGTTCGGGCGGACGATCTCATCGATCGCCGAGCGCGGACTCGCGAAATGATGTGCACCGATCGAAACGGTCAGTGCTGGAATGATGGTCAAAGTCAGGGGTACGCGCAGCGTCATGCGGGTGCCCTCGCCCGGGCTGCTGTCGACCTCGACGATGCCGCCAATCCGCTCGATGTTCGAGCGGACGACATCCATGCCGACCCCGCGGCCCGAGATTGCGGTGACCTCGCGAGCGGTCGACAGCCCGGCCTCGAAGATCAAGGCGAGTTGCTCGCGCGGGCTCATTGCCTCGGCCTCGGCCCGTTCGGCCAGCCCCGCGGCAATCGCCTTGTCGACCAGCTTGCGGCCGTCGATGCCGCGGCCGTCATCCTGAATGTCGATCAAGATCTGGTTGCCCGACTGGCGCGCGGACACCGACAGCAAACCGATCTCGCGCTTGCCCGCCTTCCGGCGCTCGGCCGGCGTCTCGATGCCGTGATCGACGGCGTTGCGGATGATGTGGGTCAAAGGATCGCGGATCATCTCGATCATTTCGCGGTCGAGTTCGACGTCGCCGCCATCGACATCGACCAGCACTTGCTTGCCCAGTTCGGCCGACAAGTCGCGGATCATGCGCGGCAGGCCGACGAACAGATTCTCGATCCGCTGCATGCGCGTCCGGGTGATCGCGTCGCGCATCTCGGCGATGATCCCGGACAAGCGCTCGAAAGCGCCGTCGACGGTGACGTCATGTGCCGATTCGCGGAGCCGGCGGGCGAGTTCGTTGCGCGCCAGCACCATGTCGCTGACCGTGCTCATCACCCGGTCGAGCAATTCGACCGACAGGCGGATGGTGCGCGGCGCGGCGCTTGCCTTGGTCGAGCCGTCGGCGGCGGCGACCGCCAGCGGCGTGGCGATCGCCTCGGCGCCCGGCATGAGCGCGTCGACCAGCGCGCTGTCGTCGCCCGCTGGAAAATCCTCGCCGGCGTCGATCGCGGCGATCATCTCGCCGATCCTATCGATGATCGCGAGCACCGCGCTGACCAGCGCCGAATCCGCCACCCGGCGGCCGGCGCGGACGTCGGCCAGCGCATCCTCGGCGGCATGGCTAAGCGCCTCGAGACGCGGAAATTCGAAGAAACCGCAATTGCCCTTAACGGTGTGGACGAAGCGGAAAATGTTATCGAGGCGCGCGCGGTCGTCGGGCTCGGCTTCCCAGGCGACGATCTCCCCGCCCAGCGCTTCGAGCATTTCGCGGCATTCGGCGACGAAATCGGCAATTAAATCGTCCATCGGCGGCGGTTTTCCTCAGGCGCTTGGTCGGGACCTTATGCCGCGGAGGAGTTAATGCCCGGTTATCCTTGAGCCTCGACCGCCTGCATCGGCAAGGTCACGCCGATCATCAGCACCTCGTCCGACGGATCGCTCAGCTGGATCGTCCCACCACCCTCGCGGGCCAGAGCGTGAGCGAGCCACGCACCCGCGGCGCGCGGCTCGATCGCCTCGTCGCCGCCTTCGACCAACACCCGGCGCAGCTCGGGGTCGAGCAGCACGCGCGGCCCCTCCCCTCGCACCGCGAGCTCGATCCCGTCCTCGGAGCGCTCGGCGCCGACATGGAGCGTGCCGCCACGCACCAGCGCGTCCCCGGCGAGCAAAGCGAGGTTGAGCAGCAGCTTGACCGCGCCCTTGGGCAGGGTCGAATCCTCGACCACCCAATTGAGGTCGACGCGCCGCTCCGCCCCGAACAGGCCCTGAAGCGCCGCCTCGGCCTCGCGGGTGTCGACTTCGGACCCGAAGCCGCCCGCGGCGCCGAACGCCAGGCGGAAGAATTTAAGTTTGTTGGCGGTGGCTTTGGCGCTGTCGGCGAGCAGTTCGAGGCACTTCTCGCGCATCGTCGGGTCGGTCTCGTCGGACAGCAATTCGACGCCATTGTTGAGCGCTCCGACCGGGCTCATCAGATCATGGCACAGCCGCGAACACATCAAGCTGGCGAGGTCGATCGCGTTCATGGGCTTCGTGATGGTGCAGGGCGAGGTTGGGCGCAAGTCTCGGTCCTTCGAGACGGGCCTTCGACGGGCTCAGTCCCTCCTCAGGATGAGCGGCTCCTTTGATGACCGCTCATCCTGAGGAGGGACTGAGTAGCCCGAAGGGCGTAGCGAAGGCCCGTCTCGAAGGACATTGAACCCCACCGCAACCAACCCATATGCATCTGGCATGGGGGGAATTCAGACGATCGACGTGCGCCTGGGGTCCGAGCATGCCGGCTGGCGTCTCGACCGCGCCCTCGCCGCGGCTCTTCCGACCATCTCGCGCGAGCGATTGAAGGCGCTGATCCGCTCGGGCGCGCTCGAGCCAACCGAACGCGACCCGGCGAAGAAGGT
>JANNDN010000015.1:0-2030 GCA_031387795.1 Sphingomonas sp. | reverse complement strand
AATTCGGCCTCGTAGGTGGCCAGGCCCTGGCTCTGCGAGCGCAGTTCGGCCTCGAGACCGCTCAGCTCGGCCTCGGGAATGAGCGCGTCGATGCGGTCCCAGCCGGTCCAGCCGTCGCGCGGAACCATGCCGAGCATCTGGCCACGGCGCCCCGCGATGGCGGACGTGATCCGGCTGGTCGCGCTCGACGGGCACACCACCGCGAGTTTGTGGATCGGCTCGAGCAGATGCGGGCCGGCGGCGCCAAGCGCGTCGTGCATCGCCATTCGTCCCGCCAGCCGGAAGGCGAGTTCGGAGCTGTCAACGCTGTGATAGCTGCCGTCGAGCAAGGTCACCGCGCAATCGACCACCTGGAAGCCCAACGGGCCCTTGACCATCGCCTCACGCACCCCGTCCTCGACCGCCGGAATATATTGTTTGGGAATGGCGCCGCCGTGGATCTTCTCTTCGAAGCGGAAGCCTTCGCCGCGGGGCAGCGGCCGGACCTCGATGATGACGTCGCCGAACTGGCCGTGGCCGCCCGATTGCTTCTTGTGGCGGCCCTTTTGGGTGACTGGTTTGCGGACCGATTCGCGATAGCCGACCGCGGGCGGGTGGGTCCTGACCTCGACCCCGTAGCGCCGCTTCAACCGCGCGATGACGGTATTGAGATGCTCGTCATTGACCCCGCGCAGGCGCAGTTCGTGGTTGGCGTCGTCATGCTCGACCAGCAGCGCGCCATCCTCCTCCGCCAAACGTTGGATCGCACTCGACAGCTTGACGTCGTCCTTGCGGTCGGCGGGTTCGATCGCGATGGCGAAGTTGCGCGCGGGCAGCGCGGCCTCGACCGGCGGCGGAAGTGTAGCCGAGCCAAGCCAGTCGCCCGCCTTGACCGAATCGACCTTGGCCACCGCGACGATATCGCCGTTTGCCGCCTGCGGCAGCTTGGCGGTCTTTTCGCCCTGCACCTGGAACAAAGCGCCGAGGCGGGCCTGACCGCTAGTGCTTTTGAGTTCCGAGCCTTCGGCGATCGCTCCACCGAGCACGCGCCCAAGCGCGAGCCGGCCGACGGGCCCGTGGATGATCTTGAAGACATGGAGCGATGGCTTCTCGACCCCAAGGCGGCTGGCGGCGGCCGCGGGTCCTGGGACTTCGTGGCGCAGCGCTTTCAGCAAGCGGCGGACGCCCCACGCACTAAGCGCGGAGCCGAACAGCAGCGAGACGCCGAGGTTCTCGCCGGTTTCGCGCGCGAGGTCGGCGAAGATTTTCCCCGGTTCGGGTTCCTGGTCCATCAGCAATTGCTCGAGCAATTCGTCGTCATGGTCAGCGAGCTGCTCGAGCATCTGGGTGCGGGCGCGCTTCTCGTCGTCGGCGAGGTCGCCGGGGATGTCGATGCGGCGCGATTCCTTGCCCGGCTCGTAATGGAAGGCCCGTTCGAGCGCCAAATCGACGAACCCGGTGACCTTGTCGCCCTGGCGGATCGGGATCTGTCGGGCGATCAGCGGCGAGACGCTGGTCGGCTGAAGCGCCGAGAGCAGATCGCGGATGCGACCGTGGGCCTGGTCGATGCGATTGACGAAGACGATGTGCGGGATGCCGAGCTCGTCGAGCGCGCGCAGCGACGGTGCCGCGAGCGGGGCCCGGGCCGGGTCGGGGTCGACGACGACGATCGCCGCGTCGGCCATCGCCAGCGCTTTGGCCCCGTCAGCCGCAAAGCCGACCGAACCCGGGATGTCGAGCAAAGCAAAATGATCGCCGAGATAATCGAAATGGAGGAGGTTGAGCTCGGTCGAGCCGCCGCGCGCCCTTGCTTCGGGGCTCGAATCACCGACGCTCGAGCCGTTGGCGGTCGACCCCAAGCGGGGGGTCGCTCCGGCGGCGAACAGCATCGCCTCGGCCAGACTGGTCTTTCCCGCGCCGGCCGGCCCGACCAGCGCGATCACTCGAGTGCCTTTGGTTGCTCCAGCCTGATTGTCGGCCATGCGATTCTCCCTCGTCCGGATCACGGGCGCGCGAGTCGCATTCGAATGCGCCTCCGCGCATGTGAGAAT
>JANNDN010000300.1:0-1525 GCA_031387795.1 Sphingomonas sp. | reverse complement strand
TGGATCGTCGACTTTCCTATGTTCGAATATAATGACGATCAGAAGAAGATCGACTTCTCCCACAACCCCTTTTCGATGCCGCAGGGGGAGATGGAGGCGCTCGAGACCAAGGACCCGCTCGACATTCTCGCCTGGCAATATGACATCGTCTGCAACGGTATCGAGCTTAGCTCGGGCGCGATCCGCAACCATCGCCCCGACATCATGTACAAAGCGTTCGAGATCGCCGGCTACAGCGCCGCGGAAGTCGACACCAATTTCTCGGGCATGATCAACGCCTTCAAGTTCGGAGCTCCGCCACACGGGGGCTCGGCACCGGGGATCGACCGGATCGTCATGCTGCTCGCAGAAGAGCCCAATATCCGCGAGGTCATCCTCTTCCCCATGAACCAGAAAGCGGAAGATCTGATGATGAACGCTCCCGCCGCGGTCGATCAGAAGCAGCTCGACGAGCTGAGCTTGAAGGTGGTCGAGCGGGGCTAACCAATGTCGTCACCCCGGCCTCCGAACCGGGGTCTGCCTGCCTTCGTAGCCAAGAAAAGGCGGATCCCGGGTCAAGCCCGGGATGACGGATAAGTGACGGCAATCACCTGCCAGCTCTTCTCGCCCGCCGGAAGCCGTACAATCCGCTCGTCACCAACCCGGGCCCCGACCAGCGCCCGCGCGAATGGCGCGCTCCAGCCGATCCGGCCCTCGGTGGCATCCGCCTCGTCGTCGCCAACAAGGGTAAGGCTCCGCCGCGCGTCGTCCTCGTCGGCGATCTCGACCGTCGCGCCAAAGCGCACCTGGTCGCGGTCCGGCTGCGCGCCGGGATCGACGACCTTGGCTGATTTCATCACTTTGGCGAGGTAGCCGAGCCGACGGTCGAGCTCGCGCAAACGCTTGCGGCCGTAGATATAGTCGCCGTTCTCGGAACGGTCGCCATTGGCCGCGGCCCAGCTGATGGTCTCGACCAGTTGCAGGCGGTCGATCCCGAACAAAAGCTCATATTCGGCGCGGATCCGGGCGAACCCTGCTGGTGTGATGAAGCGGTCGGCCATAGGGCTGCTTAGCCCGGCGCGGACTTCCCGAGATAGCGCGAAACGTGGACCGCGCTCTGCTGGGTCTGGGCGCGGCTGATCGAATCATAGACCACGCTGTTCTCGATCACCCGCTGGACATAGCCCCTGGTCTCGGTGAACGGAATCGCCTCGATCCAGCGCACGACATCGACCGATCCGCGCGGGTCGCCATAGGCATTGACCCATTTACGCGCATTGCCCGAGCCGGCGTTATAGCTCGCGACCGCGAGCGGGATGCTGCCGTTCCAGGTGTCGAGCATCCGCCGGAAATAGGCAGTCCCGAGGATGACGTTGTAATTGGAATCCGAGAGCAGACGGTTGGTATCGTAGCCGAGCCCCATCTTGCCCGCCTGCTCGCGCGCGGTGCCGCGCATCAGCTGCATCGTGCCGAGCGCCCCGGCGTGGCTCACCGCATAGGGATCGAACGAACTTTCCTGCCGCGAAATGCCGTGGACCAGGGTCCA
>JANNDN010000212.1:0-3482 GCA_031387795.1 Sphingomonas sp. | reverse complement strand
GTGATCAGTGCGCGCGGCCGACTCCCGCGCCGCAATCCGAACTGCAGATTGTCCCACGCCTCCTCGGCATCGCGCCATTTGGCGAGCTCGTCGCACCAGGCAAAATCATGTTCCGGCCCGCGCAGCCCATCGGGATGATCGCCCGAGAAGATCTGAGCCTCGCTCCCGTTGGGCCAGCGCAGCCGCCCCAGGCTTGGCTCCCACAAAACCTTGCGGCGGCGATTGCGGGCCACGCTCAATATCCCGCTCACGCCTTCGACCATGATGCTGCGCGCCTCGGCCAGCGACGCCCCGACCAGCGCGATCCGCGCGTTCGGCCGCGCCGTCGCCAGCCCGAAAATCCATTCCGCCCCGGCCCGCGTCTTGCCGAACCCGCGCCCCGCCATCATCAGCCAGGAGCGCCAACCCTCGCCATTGGGCGGGAGCTGGTTGGCATGCGCCCACCCCTCGAACCTGACGTCGTGCGCCATCGCGTCGCTCACCGTCATGGTGTCGATAATCTTGCGCCGCACTGCCTCGTCCGCATTGGCCAGCGCCAGCATCGCTTCCGCGTCGGTCATTCCGCGTCGCCATCCGGACACTCGCGCGCCTTCAACCGCTTGAGCTTCATGATCAGCCGCTCGCGGATCTCGTCGGCTTCTTCGGTCGAAAATTCGCGGTCGGCTTCGGCCGCGGTGTCGCGGTGCAACTTGAGCAGCTGGAGCCCCAGCGTGCTCGACACCTCCTTGACCCGCTCCTCGCTGCCGTCGCGCCGCGTCGTCACTTTCTCGGTGCCGTTGAACGCCCGCTGGAGCAATTCCATCTCGAGCCGCTGGTAAGCGACCGCGATCGCCTCGCCCCAGGCAGTGCGGAACGCCGCCACTTTCTTGCGCCGGCTATAAGCCCCGCGCAGCGACACGCCGCTCTCGCGGCACGCCTGGGTGACGTTGCAGGTTTCCGCCAGCACCGTCAGAAAATCCGTTTCTTTCGCCTTGGTCCAGTCGCGCTTCGTCGCCTTGCGCCTTTTGGTCCTGGCCCCCTCCGTCAACACCAACTCACGCCGGCTAGAGCGCCCTGGCGTCTTCGCCCGAGCATTCGCCGCCAAACTCTCACCCTCCCGGTCCGGGCAAAGAAAAAGGCGACCCGCAAGAGCCGCCCGTTCAATGCACCGTCCAAACCCGCAAGCCGCCACCCCCTCAGTGCCCGACTCGCAATTCTCACTGTTCCAATGTTGTACCGATCGAGCGTTACGATGTCAAGCTATTTTTACCCATTTGGTTCAAAAATCACAAACTCAAACATAATCCTCGTCATGCGCGTAAACCAGGATGGTCAGCGTCGCGACGCGCAGCGGCTTGGCCGCGCCGCTCGCCGAGGCTTCGAACTTTTCCGCCGTCGCTTCCTTGCAGCTGTAATCGGGCTTGGCAGTCCCGGCGATCGCGACCACCTTGCACCCGCGCACCCGGCCGGCCTTGTCGATCGCCAGCGCGAGCACCGATTTGCCCAGCAAAGTGTCGCCGGCCGCGACCTCGCCGTCGCTCAAACTCGCGCTTGGGCTGAACCTCCGCTCGAAGGTGATGTGGGTCATCTGCTCGGGCACGCCGCTGCTCGCCACAGCTTTGACGCCCGCATTCGCATCCTCGTTGCCAACGCTGCAATCGAGGCTCGCGCCGGGGTCCAGGCTGCTCTGGAACAGGCAGGTCTCGGTGTCGCCTTCCTCGCCGATCGTCACCACCAGCCGCTCCCACCACGGCGCGGTCGAGCTCAAGGCTTCGGCCTTGACCGAGGGCGCCTGATAGTCAGCGGTGGGCGGGAAGGTCGCGGCGTTCGCGGTGTTCGCGGCGTTCGCGGCAATCGGCAACAAAGCGGCAATGGCGGCAATCCGGGCAAGCATCACTGGGCACTCCTCGATCATGCCCAGCCCCGCGGAAAGCTCCCTTCCTTCCGCCAACCTGCCTCACCCAACGCGCGACATTTCATAAGGTCGCATCGACCCAGGATTCAGGCGCGGAACAGCAGCTTCACATGCTGTCGAAACAACCGCGTCTGCCGCCCCATCAGCGCCTCGTCCTTGAGCGCCTTGGACAGGATGATCGCGCCTTCGACGACCGCGGTCAGCTGGTCGGCCATCGCATCGGCATCGACCGGCTCGGCCGGCTCGTGACGGTCGAGGATCTGGCCCAGCCAGCGGCGGAACCGCGCGCGCATGTTGAGCAGATAATCGACGTTCATCTGCTTCACCGCGGCGTCGAACATCCGCTCCTGATAGGTGATTGAGGCGACCATGCACCCCGGGTGCAGCGTCTCCATATCGTCCATCAGCTGGGCATAGAGGTTGAGGAAGATGAGGAAGCTCTGCAGCGGGTCGTCGCTCAGCGTCCGTGCCTGCTCCTCCAGCGCGTCGATGATCGCCTCGTCTTCGCTCAGGAAGCGGTCGAACAGCTGCCGGGCGAGGTCGTTCTTGTCCTTGAAGTGATAGAAGAATCCACTCTTGGTGATCCCCGCGGCCTCGACCAGCTCCTCGATCGAGGTCGCCGCAAAGCCCTTCTCGACGATCGCTTCATAAGCGAGGTCCATGATCCGCGCCCGCGTTCGCTCGCCTTTCGATGGCGCGCCTTTCTCCACCTGTACCGCGGGTCCACTTTTCTCGATCACGCGCTCGGCCATCGCCTGGTCCCCACAATCACTTCCCAGTCAAATAACTGATCGCGCACCGCTTTTCCACGCCGGTCCAAAACCGACCGCAAAGCTGCTATCAGGGGCGGGGGCTGCGGGGGTAGTTCCGGCCATCGCCTTTGACGACTGACGAGACCATCGATGCTCACCACCTACCATCTCATTGCCTATGCGTTGTTCGCGGGCTTCGCCGCGCTCGAATTTGCCGGGCGCGGGCGGTCCTACCCCGACGTCGCTTACTGGCGGCTCAAGGGTCTCGCCTTCACCTTGCTCTATTTCGCGCTGGCGACCTACGCGCCCGTGTTCTGGGATGGCTGGCTCGGCCAGTACCGGCTGTTCGCCGCGGATACGCTGCCGTTGTGGCAGCAACTGCTCGGCGGCTTTTTTGCGCTCGAGTTCGGCATCTATGTCTGGCACCGGACGATGCACAACGTTCCCTTTCTGTGGCGCTGGTTTCATCAGATGCACCACAGCCCGGAGCGGGTCGACATCTGGGGCGCGCTCTATTTCCACCCGTTCGACACTTTGGGTTTCACCATGGTCGGAAGCTTGGCGCTGGTCGTCGGTTTCGGGATCAGCGCCGAGGCGGCGATCATCATCAACATCGTCGCGACGTTCATGGCTCTGTTCCAGCACGTCAATGTCCGCACTCCGCACTGGGCCGGCTATCTCATCCAGCGGCCCGAGAGCCACAACCTCCACCTCGAACGCGCGGTCCATGCCCGCAATTACGGCGACCTCCCGCTGTTCGAACTGATCTTCGGCCCCTTCGGCAACCCGCGAGAGGGGGATAATGAGGTCGGCTTCTACGAGGGCGGCTCGAACCG
>JANNDN010000140.1:0-1865 GCA_031387795.1 Sphingomonas sp. | reverse complement strand
GTGAAAGCGGTCGCGATCCAGTTGAGCGAGACGACGAACTGGCCGAAGCCGAAAGCAAAACCGATGAGGACGCTGGTCGACAGTTTCTGCGACCGGTCGAGCAGCTCGCATAGCCCAGCAAACGCGACGAAGATCAGCGGCCACCAGCCCACGGGCTCGAACGCGAATGCCGAGGCGAGCCCGGCGGCGAGGGCAATGAGGACGAGCTTCATCGGGACTTCATTGCGAGGAGTTAACGACGAAGCAATCCACAATCGACACTGGATTGCTTCGCCGCGCTCGCAATGACAGGAAGATCGGATGACCCTGATGCCTTTTCACCTCGCCTTTCCGGTCGATGATCTTGGCGCGGCGCGGCGTTTCTACGGCGATCTGCTCGGCTGTCCCGAGGGCCGCAGCTCGGAGCGCTGGATCGACTTCGATCTGCGCGGCCACCAGATCGTCGCGCATCTGGCGCCCGAAGCGGTGCGGGCGCGCGCATCGAACGCGGTCGACGGCGAGGACGTGCCGGTCCCGCATTTCGGACTGGTGCTCGGAATGGCCGAATGGCGCGATCTGGCCGCGCGGCTGGAAGCGGCCGGGACCGACTTCGTGATCGCGCCGACGGTTCGGTTCGCGGGGCAGGCGGGCGAGCAGGCGACGATGTTCCTGCTCGATCCCGCAGGCAACGCGCTCGAGTTCAAAGCGATGGCCGACCCGGACCAATTGTTCGCAACCTCGGAATCCGTTCGTCCTGAGTAGCCGCAAAGCGGCGTATCGAAGGACATGCTTCGATACGGCACTTCGGCTACGCTCAGTGCCTACTCAGCACGAACGGATCGTTATTTTGCGTTTGGTCCGGCCGCCGGCGGGTGGAGCCGCACGCGTTTGATCCTCTTGCCGTCCGAATCGACCGCCTCGAGCCGCCAGCCCGAGGAATGGATGACCGATTCGCCCGGCGCAAGGATCCGGCCGGCGAGCAGGAAGGTGAGCCCGCCAACGGTGTCGATTTCCTCGTCCTCCGCGACCAGCCGCGCATCGACCGTCTCGCGCAATTCGTCGAGCTCGAGCCTCGCGTCGGCTTCCCACAGTCCGTCGTCGAGCGCGACCAGCAGGCCATCGGCCTCCTCGTCATGCTCGTCCTCGATATCGCCGACGATTTCCTCGACCACGTCTTCGATCGTGACGAGACCCTCGGTACCGCCAAACTCGTCGACCACGATGGCGAGGTGGGTGCGCTCGGCGCGCATTCGCGCGAGCAATTCAATCACCCCCATCGATTCGGGGACGAACAAGGGATCGCGCACCAGCGCCGTGATCGAACGGTCTCTGGTCTCGTCGACTTTGGCCACGAACACGTCCTTGATGTGGATCATGCCGATGACGTCATCGAGGCTCTCGCCGGTCACCGGCAAGCGGCTGTGGCCGGCGTCGGCAAAGGCCTCGACCAGCCGTTCGAACGGGATCGTCGCGGGCACCGCGATGATGTCGCCGCGCGTGACGCAGATGTCGCCCGCGGTCTGGACCCCGAAATCGAGCAGATTGCGGAGCATCTGCCGTTCGGTCGGGGTGAGGTCACCCGCGACCGGCCGCTGATCCCCAGCCTCTTCGATCGCTTCCTCGATCTGGCCGCGCAGGGTCGAGCCGGCGTCATCGCCGAAAATCAGCGTCTGGATGCCGCGCCACAGCCGCGATCCGCCGCCGTCATCGCCGCGAGTCGCCATCAGGCTGCTCCCGCATAAGGATCGGCGATGCCGAGCCGGGCCAGCGCCCGGACCTCGCGCGCTTCCATGTCGGCGGCGCAACCCTCCTCCTCATGGTCATAACCGAGCAGATGCAGCGTTCCGTGGACGATCAGGTGCGCTGCATGGTCCTCGACCGCGATG
>JANNDN010000153.1:0-7420 GCA_031387795.1 Sphingomonas sp. | reverse complement strand
GGCCGCAGTTGGGGCCAGAAAAAGCCGGTCGAGGCATTGGTCAGCACGTCATATTTGCCGCTGGCGATGTCGAAGCGGAAGACGTTCGAGACCCCGGTGTAATAGCTGGTGCCGAGCAAAGATTTGCCGTCTGGGGTGAAGGTGAAATGCTCGGGGATCGACGGGGCGAGCGTCAGGGTCGCGACGGGTTCTTCGCTATTGCCCTCCTCGAGGTCGGAGCGTTTCCACACCCGCATCGACTGCTTGCCGTCGACATTGCCGTAGGAGGCGGAGATGAGTTCGCCGTCGGGCGAGACGTCGAGGTCGAAGATGAGCTCGCCATAGCGGAAGGTCTTGACCTGGTTGAAGCTGGTGTAGGGCGCGGGGACCCGAACCAGAGTCACATAGCCGTTCTGGTGGCGGATCCCCCACAGACTCTTGTCGGCGCGGTTGAGCGCGATATCCCCGATCCGGGCGTCGGTCAGCAGCCGGCGCTTGGCCCCGGTGTCGACATCGATCGCCATCAGCTCGCGATAGGCGTAATTCTGGTCGGTGTAGAAAGCGGTCCGGCTGTCGGGATCGAAGGCCAGGCTGGTGACCTTGTAGAGCATCATGCCCTTGAGGTCGGTCAGCGGGTCGACTTTGCCCGTGGCGAGGTCGATCTTGCCGAGGAACCCGATCCGCCCGGGATAGCGGACCGCCGCGATCAGGCTGTTGGTCTTGGCATCGACATAGCCGCGCGACATCGAGCCCAATCCGCCCTCAACGAGCGGGCGCACCTCGGTCAGCGGATAGCGCTTGAGGCTGTCGAGATTGCCCTGCTGGAACTTGCGCTCGAAGCCGATCCAGTCGTCCCACACCGAATCGAGCGGGCGGCCGAAGACGTGAGCGAACTGGCTCGAGTAAAAGGCCTTCGAATCTTCCGAGCGCCGGAGCCATTCGACGGTCTTTTCGACCCCGTAGGTCAGCGCGAGATAGGAGAAGAAGCGGGTGCCGTAGAGGTAGGAATTGGCGCCGACCTGGAAATCGACGTGGGTGCCCGCGCTCTCCAGGCCGAGCGGCGAATAGAGGCGCAGCCCGTCACGGATCTTGGCGCGGAAGACCATTTCGTCATAGCCGCCCTGGGCGCGGCCGAGCCCGCCCGCCATCCACGTCTCGAAGAAGACCGCGCTGCCTTCCATATACCAACGCGGCGTCAGGTTCCGGGGTGAGGTAAGGTAATTGTAGAGGATCGATTCGGGGTGCTTCTGGATCGGCGCCGGCTTGCCGCCGAGGAAGCGCCGCCAGAAGGCATCCTTGCTGTTCCACACGTCGATCGCGGCGACGTGCGCAAGCTCGTGGTTGGTCAACGTGAAGAAGCGCTCGCCCGGCGAGAAGGTCTCGAGCGAAAGCGACAGCGGCGCGACGTCGAGCAACACCATGTTCGAGGGGCTCGCGAGAGCCGCGGCATTACCATAATCGGAGAAGTCCTTGAGCAACACGGTCGTGCGGTCCCACGGCTTCCACTTGAAGGTCTTTTCGTGGAACGCGAGCGCGTTTTCGAATGCCCGCCCGAGATAGGGCGTAAGATAGGTCTGGACCGGATCGATATAGAGCAGCGAGAGATTTTTCGTCTCGAGCGTCGAGAGCTGGAAACCCGACGAGTCGGGCTGAACGCGCTCGGGGCCCTCGGCTTCGGGATCGGTCGGGGCCGGGGCATTGGGATCGGTCGGATCGGGGGTGACTGGCTCGGCCGGCGGCTCGCCGTCGGGCGGCGGCGGCACCGCGTCGGGATTTTCGACGATCGTGGCCGGGTCTTCAGCGGGTGGGGTGGGCGGAGGTTGGCTTGCCTGCGGCTGGGCGGCGAGCGAGGACAGGGGCGAGCAAGCGAGGACGAGCGCCAGCGAGCCAAGGGCCAGCCAGCGCCCGTCCTTACGCCGATACACCATGTGCGGCCCCCCGACCGCGGTTTTAGTTGACCCGGGCGTTCTGCGCACCGGCCTGGTTGACCGCGGCCGCGAAGTTCGGGTTCGCCATCAGCGCCGCAAGGTTCGGTTGCCGGGCCAAAGCCGCCAGCGCATTCGGATTAGCCGCGATCGCCGCCACCGCCTGCGGCCGGCCGGCCAGCGCGGCGAAGGCCTGCGGATGTGCCGCCATCGCCGCAAAGGCTTGCGGGTTGGCAAGCACGGCCTGCGAGGCGGTAGCGTTCAACCGGCCCGAGGCGGCCGCGGAAGCGACCAGCGACTGCGCATTATAGGCCTGCATGGCCTTGGAGGCGGCACCGATCTGCGCGGCATTGGCGCTGATCTTGCCGAAAGCCGCGGCGTTGCTGCCGATCGCGGCGATCATTTGCGGACTCATGTTCCGAGCCTCGCTGGACAGCGCCGCAAAGGCTTGCGACCGGCCGGCCATCGCTTTGAACACGCCCGAATCGCGTGACAGCGCCGCCATTGCCGCGCTGTCGCCCGCCAGCCGCTGGAAGGCGACCGCGTCGTTCGACATCCTGCTGTCCGCCTTGGCGTTGGCGGCGGCATTCTTGAACGCATTGGCATTATTCGCAAAATTGGCGAACGCCGAGGCATTGGCCATGATTGCGGCCAGCGCTTGCGGATGCGCGGCGAGCGCTGCGAAAGCCTGATGATGCGCCGCGACCGCGCTTAGCGCCTGCGGTCGGCCGGCGAGCGCGGCGAAGGCGTTGGAATGCGCCGCGAGCGCCGCAATGGCCGAATTCGATACGCCCGCGGACTGGAGCTGGAGTGCTGCTGCGGCGGCACTGTTGACCGCCGCGGCGAGCGCGTTCGGCTGTCCGGCAAGCGCTTTGAACGAAGCGGCATTGGCGGCCAGCGCCTTGAATACGCCGGCATCACGCGACAGCGCGTCCATCGCTTTATTGTCCCCGGCAAGCTTCTGGAAAGCCGCCGCATTGGCGTTCAGGCGCGCATCTGCGGCGGCATTCGCCGCCGCGTTGCGGAAGGCGCCCGAGCTCGCCGCGAAATTGGCGAACGACGAGGCGTTGGCGAGGATCGCCGCGAGCGCCTGCGGATGTCCCGCAAGAGCCTGCATCGCCGCCGGGTGGGCAGCGATTGCGCCCATCAATTGGGAGTTGGTCTGCCGCGCCTGAGGAGCGCCAGCGGCCGCCTTCTGCGCCGCCTGCGAAACTGCCTGGAACGTCTGCGGCTGGCGCGCCAGCGCGCTGAACGCCTGCGGGTTGGCCATCAGCGCGGCCATCACCTGTGGCTGTGAGGCCAGCGCCTGGAAACCGGGACTGGCGGCGAGGGCGCGGAAGCTGGGGTCTTTGACCATCAACTCGAACGCGTCGGTCTGCATCAGTTCCGCGACCGCGGTGTCGCCGAGCGTGACGTCGCCTTCGCCGACCTGCGCCGAGACGTAGCGGTCGGCGGGCGCGATCGTGCCCTCGCTCGGACCAAGCGGCGGATAGACCCGGCCGAGGCCGTAGGCGCCGATGCCGATCGCCAGTACCGCGGCGCCGGTCAGAAAAAGCTTACGATTATCGGTATGTGTCACTGCAGTCGTCATGGTTGCCCCCATGGTTGTTGAATAGCCGGATAATTTGACCAGCGATTAACTCGAAGTCAATAAAATCGATCAAGAGAGAGGGTGTTGCAACAGGTTGATTCTCAACAGGAAATTTGAACGAAAAAATTACAATTAATTGTGATTCTTCGCCGAAACTTGCGCTCTTCTTAACCAATTGCCGAAGTTATCCCGAAACCAGACGAGTCGTATCTTCGCCTTTCCGCAATGGAGAGGGCCATGAACGCTCGTTCGATATTGATCGCTGCCGTCGCCGTTTTTGCCGCTGGAAGCGCTGTCGCGTCCGAGCCGGTGAGGGCGCCGCAACCCCGGTCTGAGGCTCCGCGCGACGCTGCTGCGCCGGTCCTGATGGCCTCGGCCGATGTCGATCGCGCCGCCGAAGTGGTCGCCGCTGGGGCGGCTCAGGGCAATCAGGCGCCGGCCAAGCGCCCGCGCACCGCCCGGGTCACCACCTGCCGCTGCGCCGACACGCCGACCAACCCCAACCCTTGAGCGCGAAGCCCTAGTTGGCCTTCGCCAGCGCGGTCGGCAGTCGGACGATTGGCATTTCGCCATCACCCACGACCGCGAATGCCGCCCAATAGAACGGGTGCGAAGTGTTGAGGTCGTCCATCAACGCCTCCTGAGATAGCCGAAGCGCGGTTGCGGTCGGAGTGCCGATGGGCCGGGTGAACAGCCCCGTGACCAGCCGCTGCGTGGCATTGTAATCGTCCGGAACCGGCCAGTGACTGGCGACGACCAGGCGTGCGCCGGCGCCGACGAAGGCGCGAACCAGCCCATCGAGCGCGACATCGCCGCCCGTCGACAGGCCCGCCTGTTGGGTCGCCGCAACGCTTGCCGTTCCGGCGGTGTCGCAAGCCGAAAGAATGACGAGATCGGCGTCGAGCCGAAGGTCGAAAATCTCGCGGAAGGTCAGCAGCCCATCGCTCGTATTGCCGCCAAAACTGGTCAGCAGCGCCGGCTGCGCGGCGCATTTCGCGGCCCGCGCGGTGACCACACCATGGGTCGCGAAGTGAATGATGCGATAATCCTTGAGATCGGTGCGGTCCTTGAGCGCGGTGTCGGTGAAGCCGTCACGGGTCAGGATCATCACGCCATTGGGATCGATGCGGCTGAAGATATCGCCCGCGGTCTGTAGCTCCTGCGCCGAAATCGGGTTGGCCCAGGATGACATCGGCAGGACGCAGTCGCGGTCCGCGGCGGCCGGGATCATCGCTGCCGCTTCCTGTGCCGGCGGCGTATTGCTGCCGAGGCCGAGATATTCCTTGCGCCCTTCCGAAGGCGGCGCGGCGCGCAGCTGAACGAACGAGCGCGGCGAAACCGCTGTCGAAATGTCGCGGCCGCGCCCGAACCAGTTGATGCCGCGGAAATCGAATTCGGCGTCGGCATTGGCCTCGGCGCGACGGGTGTAATTGTCGACCGACGCCTGATCCATCACCAGCAGGTTGGCGGGCAGCTTGAGCATCCCGCCATCGGGCTCGAGAATGAGGTGCTTGATGCCCGCGAGGTCGGCGGAATAGGGCTCGAACAGCTGCTGATAGAGCGAGTGGCTGAGGCCGACGTCGAACGGATAGGTCATGCGCTTGCCGTCTTCGACCGTCGAAATGGTCTCGCGCAGTGCGGTCACTTCCTCTTCCAGCTGCTGTGCGCTGACCTTGAGCTTGACCGGCTTCGCGCTGGTCGGGGTGACGAGGATCGCGAATACGTCGTTGCCGACCACCGTCATCCGGTAATAGGCCTCGCCCGGGCGCAGCGCCTTCTGGAAATCGGCAAGCGCGATGACATCTCCGGACACCGCGCGATAGCGGGGGAAGGAAGCGAGTGCCGACTGGGTCGCGACTTGCTCCTTCTCGCTCTGGGAGAGCGACGAGCGAATGGCGCGGGCGCGGATGATTTCCTCGGGCGTCGGCTTGGGCAGATCGTCGAAGCGGGCGAGCTCGATGCGCGAGCGCTCGACCTGCCGACTGAGCGTCACCGCCTGGCGGAACAGCCGCGAGGCCTCGTCGGTCCCGCCGGTCAGTTCTCGCGCGAGGATCGCCTGGGTCTGCGCCAGGCCCGGCCGGATCATCAGCTGGGTGGCCGAGAAAATTTCCCCCGGGACCGCGGGGTCGTCACCGCGCTCAAGCAACAGCTCGACATAGGGTTTGAGGACGTTGGCGAACGAGGGCGGAAGGTTGCTGGTGTCGGGTTGCGATTTGACGATCTCGCGGAACGCCGCCTCGGCCTCGGCTCGCTGGCCCGAACGGGCGAGATAGCCAGCTTGCCGCGCCTTGGCGTTGAGCAAAGCGGCCGAGCCCGGATAATTGACCTCGAGCACGGCCACGCCCTCGCCGAACAGGCGGCTGGCCTCGGCCTTTTTGCCGCTCTCTTCCGCGATCGCGGCGAGATCGCCGAGAATTTGCGCGCGCATCCACAGGATCGAGGCCACTTTGCCGCCGCGAACTGCCTCGAGCCTCTGGCTGGCGGTCTGGAGCGCCTGGCTCGCCTCCGCCGACTTGCCGACTAGCCGCAACGCGGTGCCGCGCAGCTGGAGCGCCTGACCGTCGAGGATTTCCGCTTTTTCAGCGGGCATCAGATCCTCGGACTCGCTGCTGAGCTGCTGTCCGATCCGCGATTCGGCGTTGAGCCGCTTGGCGGTGGCCTCGTCGATCGCCGCGCTGGTCTGGGCAATTCCGCCGGTTTCCTCCGCGCCGACCGCCGAACTGACCTCGGGCATTGGCTTTTCGAGTTGGGTGATGGCGCCGGCGGCGTCGCGCTGGTTGAGTTCGTGGATGGCGCGATAATTGCGGATCCGGCGGGCCACGATGGGGTCGCGTCCGGACAATTGCTCGGCGCGCTCGAACAGCGATTCCGCTTCGGCGTAGCGGCCGAGGTTGGATTTCTGCAGCGCTTCGTTGACGAGGCCTTCGGTGCGGCTCATCGGCCCGTCGCCGGCGTTGCTCACCGCGCCGAAGAATTCGGCGGCTTCGGCATAGCTTCCGGCATTATTGCGGCGATAGGCCTCGGCCAGCGCCTTGGCGGGATCGAGCGTTCCGGCCTGGACCCGGGCGAAGGCGGCGGGGTCGCCGATGCCAGTGGTGGCGATCGACACCTCGCCCTTGACCGACGCGTCGGCAACGAGGCTGCGCAGCGCGAGCGTCAGCGCGCTATCATAGCCCGCGAGGCCCTGGACCGCGTAAAAATGCTTTCCCTTGCGCAGTTGATAGACCTTGTAGGCGACGTTGAGCCCGTCGAGCTTGCACTCGAGCGTTTCGACCGCGCCCAGTCCCTCGATCGATCCCGGCTGAGGCGTTTCGCAGACCACCTCGTCGGCCCGCGCCGCGGCGAGCCGCCCGCCGGCGCTGGCGCTATCGCGCAGCTTGTAGAGCTTGCCGACCGGGGTAGCGGCGTCGCGGCAGGTGATCGAATAAGCGCTGTCGAACATGTTCGTCAGTGCCTTGTCGGTGGCGTCGCTCTGGGCGGAGCAGAAGGTCGTGCCGCCGCTGCCGATGCGGAAGCTGTCGCGGACGCTGAGCGGCGCGGCAAACGCTGCTGACCCGGCGACCGCCACCGCGGTCGCTGTGCCCATCGCCAGGAAAAAGGTGCGCATCATTCGCTCCAATCAGGGCTGCTTGGGTCCATCGCCAATCATCCCGTCGCCACCGCTGGTGACGGGATCGTTGATGGTCGAATCGGGGTTGATAGGCCCGCTGTTGAAAAGCCCGCGCGAGGCGTCGAAGCCTTCGCTTTCCTCCTCGGCTTCCTCTTCCTTCTCTTCTTCCTCGTCCTTCGCGGCGGCCTCTTCCTCGTCTTCCTTCTTCTTCGCTTCCCTGTCCTTCGTGGCCTGGTTCTGGGGGCTCTCCATTACGTCAATCGGACCGAGCACGGTTTCCGGGCCCTCGATCACCGGCGGCGGCGGCGGCGGCGG
>JANNDN010000138.1:0-1834 GCA_031387795.1 Sphingomonas sp. | reverse complement strand
GCACCTCGCGCGGGACGGTCGCCAGCTCGAACCGCTCGCCGTGGTGCTGCGCGATCAAATCGAACGCCTTGCGGATGCAGGTCAGCATGCCCAATGCGAGCACGTCGATCTTGAGGATGCCCAGCTCCTCAATGTCGTCCTTGTCCCATTCGATGAAGGTGCGGTCGGGCATCGCGCCATTCCCCACCGGCACGGTCTCGATCAGCGGCCGCTCAGTCAGGATGAAGCCGCCGACATGCTGCGACAGATGCCGCGGCATGCCGATCATCTGGCTGGCGAGCTTGACCACGCGCTTCAAATGCGGGTCGGAGAAATCGAGCCCGGCCTCGGACACGCGCTCATCCTCGATTTCCGCTTCCATGCTGCCCCAATGGGTCGCGGCGATCGCCCCGCACACGTCTTCGGAGAGCCCCATCGCCTTGCCGACCTCGCGGATCGCCGAGCGCGGGCGATAGTGGATCACGGTCGTGGCGATGCCGGCCCGCTCGCGGCCGTACTTCTCGTAGATGTGCTGGATCACCTCCTCGCGCCGCTCATGCTCGAAATCGACGTCGATGTCGGGCGGCTCCTTGCGCTCCTCGGAAATGAACCGCTCGAACAGCAAATTGCTGGTCGCCGGATCGACCGCGGTGACCCCGAGCGCGTAGCAGACCGCGCTGTTCGCCGCGCTCCCGCGCCCCTGGCACAGGATCGGCGGATCGAGGCTGCGCGCGAAGGCGACGATGTCGTGGACGGTCAGGAAATAGCGGGCGAAGTCGAGTTTCTCGATCAGCCCGAGCTCGTGCCGCAATTGCGCCTCGACCTTGGCCGGCACGCCCTCGGGCCAGCGGGTCTGCGCGCCTTCGCGGGTCAGATGCTCGAGATAGGCCTGGGGCGAGCGCCCCTCGGGCACGCTTTCGCGCGGATATTCATATTTCAATTCGTCGAGGCTGAAGTCGAGCGCGTCGGCAAACTCGCGCGTGGCCCGGACCGCGTGCGGCCAGCGGGCGAACAGCCGCGCCATCTCGGCCGGCGACTTGAGGTGCCGCTCGGCATTCGGATTGAGCAGAAAACCCGCGCTCGCCAGCGTCACTTTCTCGCGGATGCAGGTCATGACGTCCTGCAACGGCCGCTTGTCGGGCGCGTGATAATGAACATCGTTGGTGGCGAGAATCGAGCAGCCGTGCGCCAGCGCGATCCGGTCCAGCCGCTCGATCCGCGCCAGATCGTCGCCGCGATAGCAAGGGCAGGCGGCGAGGTGGCGGAGCGCCGGGATGGCCGCCTTGGCACGCTTCAGGTCATCCGCGACCTTATCGAGATCGTCGTCCGGCCACAGGATGAACGCGATTCCCTCCGCATAGGCTGCGACCTCATCGAGGGTGAGATCGCACTCCCCCTTGTCCGACCGCATCTTGCCCCGGCTGAGCAGGGTCGACAGCCGCCCATAGCCGTCGCGGTCAGCGGGGTAAGCGAGGAGAGAGAGCGAACGTGGCTCTTTTGTCGTTCGTCCTGAGCTTGTCGAAGGGCGTTGGCACGACGTCGGCGCAAAGCGCCCTTCGACTACGCGCTGCGCGCTCCGCTCAGGACGAACGAGATGATCTTCTATCTCGAGCCGACACCCGATCAGCGGCCGCAATCCCGCGCCTTTGCACGCGCTGTGCATCCGGACGACGCCCGCCAGCGTGTTGCGGTCGGCGATGCCGAGGCTGTCCATGCCGAGCTCGAGCGCTCTCAGTGCCAGCTCGATCGCGTCCGACGCCCCGCGCAGAAAGGAAAAGGGGCTGGTGACCCCCAGCTCGACATAGTCCGCGCGCGAGACGACCGGCGCCGCTTCGCCGTCGCCAAGCAGCAGCTT
>JANNDN010000077.1:0-1747 GCA_031387795.1 Sphingomonas sp. | reverse complement strand
ACCGCGACGCCCTTGAGGCTCTTGGGCACGTGGAGCGTCCGTCCGCCGCCGAGGTCGAGATCTTCCGCGGGCACCTTTGCGCGGTCCTCGATCGGATAATCGGTGAGCTGGAAAAAGGCCTGGGACAGCGCCGCGGTCGCCTCCGGTCCATTGGGGACGTGCCACACCTCGACCCCTTCCAATCGGTCGAGCCGGTAATCGGTCGGACCGTCGACCGCGACCACCAGCATCGCGCGCTCGATCAGGTCGATGAACGGTACGAACAGCTCGCGGTTGAGGCCGTCTTTGTAGAGATCGCGGGGCGGACGGTTGGAGGTGGTGACGATTTTCACCCCCTCCTCAAGCAGCCGGGTGAACAGCCGCGAGAGGATCATCGCGTCGGCCGGATTATTGACCTGCATCTCGTCGAAGCACAGCAGCCGCGCCTCGGCGGCGATGGCCTCGGCCACTGGCTCGATCGGATCGCCTTCTTCGCTCGCCCGGGCATCGCGCAGCCGGGCGTGGGTCTCGAGCATGAACTCGTGGAAGTGGACCCGCCGCTTGGGCGTGATCGGCAGATAGTCGAAGGCGAGATCCATCAGCATCGACTTGCCGCGCCCGACCCCGCCCCACAAGTAAACGCCGGCGGGTCCGTCATCGTCGCGGCGAAGCAGGCGCGATAGCAGTCCGGCTTCGGGCTGTGCCAGGCGATCAAGCGCATCCGCAGCAGCGGCCTGCGCCGGATCGGGCTTCAATTCGCCCGCCGCGATGAGCGCGTCATAAGCCGCGCGGACCGCCTTGTTCATGCGCGCGACTTGATCCGCTTCAGAGTCCCCGAAAAGCTGTAGCAGGGCTCGCCATCCTGCTTGACCACGCCCTGCAAAAAGGCGTGGCCGCCGGTTTGCTTGACCAGCTCGACATGAGCGTCGAGTGGAATGCCGGGCTTGCCGCGCGCCAGGAAATGGGTGGTCAGGTCGAGCGTCACATAATGGCCGCGCTTCATCCCCGCGCAAAAGCCGCCGGCGAAGATCGACATGTCGATGAAGCTCATCACCGCCCCGCCGTGAATCGACCCCCCAGGGTTCATATGATCCTCGGTCGGGAACATCCGGCATATTCCGCGGCCCGGCCCATCCTCCTTGAACAGGAGCCGCCCGGTCGCCGCGCCGAAACTCGACGGCGGGAAATCGCCCCAGCTGAGCCAGCCGGGATGATCAGGATCGGGCTGAACGCCGGGCGGGCGACCCACGTCTTCCAGGATTTCGTCTTCACTCATGGTGGGAACCGCTATTGCCTTCGCCGCCGCCTTTCAAGGGAGGGGCAGACCTTACGCCGCGCGTTCGGCGATCAGTTTCTTGGTCTCGGCGATTGCCTTGGCCGGGTTGAGGCCCTTGGGGCAGGTGTTGGCGCAGTTCATGATGGTGTGGCAGCGATAGAGGCGGAACGGGTCCTCGAGGTCGTCGAGGCGCTCGCCGGTGGCCTCGTCGCGGCTGTCGACGATGAAACGATACGCCTGGAGCAGCACCGCGGGGCCGAGGAAGCGGTCGGCGTTCCACCAGTAACTGGGGCAGCTGGTCGTGCAGCAGAAGCACAGGATGCATTCGTACAGTCCGTCGAGCTTTTCGCGGTCTTCCGGAGACTGTAACCGCTCGCCCGACGGCACCGGGCTGGCGGTCTTCAGCCACGGCTGGATCGAGGCATATTGGGCATAAGCGTGGGTGAGGTCGGGGACGAGGTCCTTGACCACCTCCATATGCGGCAGCGGGGT
>JANNDN010000073.1:0-3119 GCA_031387795.1 Sphingomonas sp. | reverse complement strand
CGGATGACGATCCCGCCGCCGATCCGCAGCACATCGAGGCCCATGCCCGCGGTCTGCCGCCTCAGTTCGCCCTCGAGCTCGGCCATATAAGCCGGCTGGGCCTGGGGCGAGAGCGGGCCGATCCTGGCCTTGGCCATCTTTGCCGCCCGGGCCCTCGTCCCCCCGATCACTTCGGCCGAGAGGTACGGGGCGGAAACTCCGAGCGCGGTGAACGCCGCCGGGCGGGCCATCGGCGGGGGCGGACCGCCGCAACCGGCGATCAAGGCGGCGCTCGCGGCAGCACAGGCTATCAAGGTCGATCGGCGGCGGATTGGCATCGCGGTAGCTCCCGAGGGAATGGACGTTCCTCAAACCGGCGCCTGCCGGCGAAGGTTCCTGTGCCGGTTGAATGCGCGCTTGTGAAGCTGGCTTGGCGCAGTCTACACTGGCGCTTGCAAGTCCATGAGCGACCCGCTTTCCCCCATCCCCTGGCTCGACATCATCGTCATCGTCGGCCTGATCCTGCTCAACGGCGTCTTCGCCATGAGCGAATTGGCGATCGTGTCCTCGCGCGAGGCGCGGCTACGGGCGCGGGCCAGGGCGGGCAGCGCGGGCGCCAAATGCGCGCTTGCGCTCGCCGCCGAACCGAGCCGGTTTCTCTCCACCGTCCAGATCGGGATCACCCTCATCGGGGTGCTCGCTGGCGCTTATTCGGGGGCTTCTCTCGGAGGGCCGGTCGCTCAGCGGCTCGAATTGCTCGGGCTCGATCACGATACCGCCCAGACCGCCGGCTTCACCATCGTCATCGTTCTCGTCACTTTCCTGTCGCTGATCATCGGCGAGCTGGTGCCCAAGCAGTTCGCGCTGCGCTCGCCCGAGCCGATCGCGATCATCATGGCGCGGCCGATGCGCTGGCTGTCGCTCGCCACCGCGCCGATCGGCTGGCTGCTCGACCGCTCGAGCGCGTTGATCTTCCGCCTGCTGCGAATGAACCGCGAATCGCAGAATCATGTCACCGCGGAAGAGCTTCACCTGGTCGTCGCCGAGGCGCAGACCGCGGGCGTGCTCGAAGAAAATGAGCGCGCGATCATTTCGGGGATCGTCCGGCTCGCCGACCGCCCGGTGCGCGACGTCATGACCCCGCGGACCGAGGTCGACTGGATCGACATCGGCTCGAGCCCCGAGCAAATCCGCGCGGAGTTGCTCGGCACACCGCACAGCCGGATCCCAGTCGCCGACGGCTCGATCGAGAATATCGTCGGGGTGATCCAGGCGCGCGACGTGATGGCCGCCTTGCTCAAGGGCGAAGCCGTCGACCTCAAGCGGCTGTGCCGCGAGGCCCCCGTCATCCCCGATTTGATGGACGCGATGGACGCTTTGGTCGTGCTTCGCACCGCGCACGTGCCGCTGGCGCTGGTCCACGACGAATATGGTCATCTCGACGGGATCGTCACTCCGGGCAGCATTCTCGCCGCGCTCGGCGGCACCTTCGCCCACGATTTCGATATCGGGGAGGAGCCGCCGCTGGTCGAGCGCGCCGACGGCAGCTGGCTGGTCTCCGGAGCGGCGAGCGCCGACCTCATCGTCGATCAGCTCGGCGTCAATCTCCATCCGGACCGCGACTTCACCACCGTCGCCGGGTTCGCTTTGTCGGTGCTCAAGCACATCCCGGTGACCGGCGAGAGCTTCACCCACGACGGCTGGAAGTTCGAAATCGTCGATCTGGACGGGCGCAAGATCGACAAATTGATCGCGCATCCCCCGCGTAAAGGCCGGACCCGGTCGGAAGCGACCCCGGCCGATTGAGCTAGAGCTTGCCGAACCTTTGCTCAAATCCGTCGCTGTCGCCGCAGGCTAGATAGGCGGCCTGCTCGACAATCCGGTCGCGCTCGATCCGCCCGCGGAAGGCGCCGAGCTGGCCATCGAGCCGCTCGACCTCGTTCGGGCTCAGCGACGCAATTTGCTCGAAGCGGACGAAACCGAGCGCGGCGAGCGCATCGGCGAATTTCGGGCCGACGCCCTTGAGAAGGTTGAGATCGTCGCCGCTGGCGCCCTTGCCGAGCTGGTCGTGGACCGGAGCGCGCAGGATGTCGCCGGCAACGTCGCTGACCGCAGCGAGCGCTTCGCCGCCGAGGCCACGGCTCTCGGTCTTGCTGGCGGGGGAGGCCATATGCGGGCGCACCGGCGTGCTGTCGGTCAGGGTCACGCGTTGACGCGGGCGCAGGAGCAGGAACAGCAGCGCCAGCACGACGATCGCCGCCAGCACCACCCACCAATATTCGCGGATCATTTCCATCGTGTCACCAACTCCATTGCGCGTTGTAGCGGCGGTGAGACTCGAAAAGATAAGCCAGCAGCATCCCCAAAAGGAAGCCGGCGCAAGCGACCAACGCGCCCTCGAAGATGATCGGCAGCGCGCCGTGGCCGCCTTGCCAGACCGCAGTACTGACCCCCGGGATCTCGCTCATCAGCCGCACCAGTTCGCTTCGTTGCAGGTCGTTCGCTGGCCCCTCGAGCAACAGCTGGCGGGTCAGCGGACCGCTCCCGAGCAGCGCCGTGACCTGGGTCATTTCATAATAATCGAGCGTGATTCTCGCGACCGGTTCGACCGCGTCGATAAAGCGTCGGCCGCCGCCGAGCGGACCGCTCCACAGCAGCGACGCGATCGCCGACGCGATGACACCGAGGTCGATCACCAGCCATTTGCTGAGGCCCTCGCGCCATTTGCGGACGACGAGGGTGAGCGCGATCGCGCCGATCACGACGCCGGCGGCGAAGCTGGGCCAGAAATATTCCATCAGCGGGTTCATGCGCCGGCCCGTTCGAGCTCGCGCCAGCCGATGTCGCCGCGGTGGAAGCCGTCTGCGAAATCGATCTGGTCGATCGCCCGATAGGCGCGGGCGCGGGCATTGGCGAAGCTGTCGGCGACCGCGGTCACCGCCAGCACCCGCCCGCCGCGCGCGACCAGCCCGCCATCCTCGAGCGCGGTGCCGGCGTGGAACACGGTCACGCCCTCGACCTGCTCGGCCGCCTCGATCTCCCGGATCGCGCCGCCGCCAGCTGGCGTTCCGGGGTAGCCGCGCGCGGCGACGATGACGGTCATCGAATGCTTGCCGGTCAGCTGGGGCGGGTCGATTTCG
>JANNDN010000025.1:0-2261 GCA_031387795.1 Sphingomonas sp. | reverse complement strand
CGAGCGCGACGATCAAGGTCTTCACGACCGCGTCTCCGGCGAAGCCACGGTCACGATCTGAAACATCCCCGCGTGCATGTGATAGAGCAGATGACAGTGGAAGGCCCAGTCGCCGGGCTCGTTGGCGGTAAGGTCGAAGGTCGCGCTCCCGCCCGGCTGAACGATCATCGTGTGCTTGAGCGGTTGCTCGCCCGGCTCGGCGCCGTTGACCAATTCGAAGAAGTGGCCGTGCAGATGGATCGGGTGCGCCATCATCGTGTCGTTGACGAGCTTGACCCGAACGCGCTCATCGTAGGCAAAGCGGATCGGCCGGTCGGTTACCGCCGAATATTTCTGGCCGTCGAACGACCACATGTAGCGTTCCATGTTGCCGGTCAGGTGGATTTCGAGCTGGCGGGTGGGGCGGCGCGGATCGGGAGCGGGGACGAGCGCGCGCAGATCCTTATAGTTGAGGACCCGGTGCCCGACGTCGTCGAGGCCGATGCCGGGATCGCCCATGCGGTCGACCGGGTTCATTGCCACCATGTCGATGCCCGGACCAACTTTCACGCTGGGCGGAAGCAGGCTCGTGTCGCGCATGTTCATGCCGGCCATGCCCGCCATGCCGTCCATCCCGTCGATCGCGGTTGATGACGAAGGCGCATCGCCATGGCCCATCGACGCGTGATCCGCCGAGCCGCCGCCATGGTCCATGCCCATGTCGGCCATGGTCAGCAGCGGGGCTTTACGAAGTGGCGGGACCGCGGCGCGCGCGCCAGGCCGGCTGGCCAGCGTCGCCAGCGCCATCCCCGAGCGATCCATCGCCTCGGCCACGATCGCATAGGCCTCGGCGGTGGGCTGCACGATGAGGTCGTAGGTCTCCGCGGTGCCGATCTGGAGCTCGTCGACCTCGACCGGGCGGACGTTCTGGCCATCGGCCGCGACCACGGTCAGCCTGAGCCCCGGAATGCGCAAGTTGAAGAAGGTCATCGCGCTGCCGTTGATGATTCTGAGGCGCACCCGTTCGCCGGGCCGGAACGCGAACTCGAGACCCTCGCGCGGGCCATGGCCGTTGGCGAGATAGGTGTAGGTCGAGCCGGTGACATCGAGAATGTCGGTCGGGCTCATCCGCATTTTCGCCCACATCCGCCGGTCGGCGCCGCTGAGCGGATAATCGTCGGTCCAGCTGGTCTGCTGATAATTGAAATAGCCCTCGCCGGTCTTGAGCTTGGCCATGATCGCATGCGGGTGGAGCGGTGTGAATTCGCTGAGCAGGAGCACGATGTCGCGGTCGGCGGCGACCGGGTTCGGACCCGCGGGGTCGATGACGATCGGGCCGTAATGGCCGGACTGCTCCTGAAGCCCCGAATGGCTGTGCCACCAATAAGTGCCCGCCTGTCGGATCGGAAATTCGTAGGTGAAGGTCTGGCCCGGGCGGATGCCGGGAAAGCTGACCCCGGGGACGCCATCGAACTGGAACGGGAGCAGCAGGCCGTGCCAGTGGATCGAGCTGTCCTCGGCGAGGCCATTGGTGACGTTGAGCCGGACCGTCTGGCCCTCGCGCAGCCGGATCAGCGGGCCGGGTACGCTGCCGTTGACCGCGACGGCGTGGCCGCGGCGGCCTTCGACGATCCGCGAGCCCTCGCCGATGGTGAGGTCGACGACCGGCCCCGCGACTTCATCGAAGCCAGCGCGAATCATCCCCGCTCCGTGATGCATGCTCTGCCCGCGCGCCCAAGCGGGAACCGCGAGCAGTCCCGCGCCGGCGGCACCGGCACCGAGGAGCGAGCGGCGCGTCAAGATCATTTTGGTCATTGCACTCGTGGGGTGATGGCGGAAGACCCCATATGGGACTTTCCTCGCCGTTGAAAAGGCTCGATCAGGCGGGTTGAAAGCGCAGCGCGAGCCCGTTCATGCAATAGCGCAGGCCGGTCGGTCGCGGGCCGTCCTCGAAGACGTGGCCGAGATGACCGCCGCAACGCGAGCACAGGACCTCGGTGGCGGTCATCAATGACTTGGGGTCGGGGCGGGTCACGATCGCGCCCTTGAGCGCCCGATAGAAGCTGGGCCAGCCGGTGCCGCTGTCGAACTTGGTCGCCGAGGCGAACAACGGCAGGCTGCAGCCGGCGCAACGGAACACGCCTTTACGCTTCTCCTCGTCGAGCGGGCTCGTAAAAGCCCGCTCGGTTCCGGCCTCGCGCAGGACCCGATAGCGTTCGGGGCCGAGAAGCTGGCGCCATTGCGCCTCGGTCCGGCGGAAGGCGAATGGGCGAGCCGAAAGC
>JANNDN010000008.1:0-1625 GCA_031387795.1 Sphingomonas sp. | reverse complement strand
CCCGCGAGATAGTCGCGCTTGCGCTCGAACGATTCGGTGACGCGCGCCCGCGGCGGGGTTTCGACACCCTCGACCTCTTCGACCTCGATCTTGCGCTCTTCGTTCATCTCGCCAAAATCACCCAAATATCCGTTTCACTTGTTCGATCCCGCGCACCAGCGCCTCGATGTCGCTTCGGTCGCTGTGCGCGGCGAAGCTGGCGCGGGCGGTCGCGGATACGCCGAGCAGATCCATCAGCGGCTGCGCGCAATGGTGGCCGGCGCGGACCGCGACGCCCGCATCGTCCAATATGGTGGCGGTGTCGTGCGCATGCACCCCATCGACGTTGAAGCTGACGATCCCGGCGCAGTCGGCGGGCCCGTAGAGCGTCACGCCGCCGATCGAGCGCAGGGCGTCGCGGCATTCGGCGACGAGCGCGCTTTCATGCGCGTGAATGGCGTCGAGCGACAAACCGTTCACCCACTCGATCGCGGCATGAAGCCCGACCGCGCCGACAATATGCGGGGTGCCCGCCTCGAACCGCGCTGGCGGATCGAGAAACGTGGTTTCGGCGAAGGTCACGCGGTCGATCATCGCCCCGCCGCCCTGCCACGGCGGCATCGTTGCGAGCAGCTCGGAGCAGCCCCATAGGCACCCGATGCCGGTCGGACCGTAAAGCTTGTGCCCCGAGAAAGCGTAGAAGTCGGCGCCGATTGCGGCGACATCGACGGGCAGGCGCGGAACCGCCTGGCATCCATCGAGCAGGAGCAAGGCACCCTTCGAATGGGCGATATCGGCGGCGCGCCGTGCGTCGAGGATCGAACCGAGCACGTTCGAGACATGGGCGAGCGCGACGACGCGGTGCTGCTCGCTGATCAGCGCTTCGGCGGCGTCGAGGTCGATGTGGCCGTCGGCGGTCAGCGGGACGACGTCGATGGCATATCCAGCCAACTGCCAGGGAACGATGTTGCTGTGATGCTCGAGCGCGCTTAGCAAGACGCGGTCGCGGCCGTTCTTCGGCAGGCGCTGGGCGACCAGGTTGATCGCCTCGGTCGCGCCGCGGGTGAAGACCAGTTCGTCGGGCTGGCCGCCGATCAGTGCTGCCGCCGCAGCGCGCGCATCCTCGAAGCTCTGGGTCATCGCCGCCGAGCGCTCGTAAACCCCGCGATGGACGGTCGCATAGTCGCGCGCATAGGCTGTGGTGATGGCATCGATCACCGCCTGCGGCTTCTGCGCGGTCGCGGCGCTGTCGAGATAATGCCAGCCGGCGATCGCGGGAAATTGGGCGCGGACGTCGAGCGTGGAGTTGATGCGGCTGGGGGCGTTCATCGCGTCACCTCGTGCAGCGCCGCCCGCGCGGCGGTCGCGATGGCACTGTCCTCGCCGAGCGCATCCCACAGCCCGCCGATGAACCCTTCGAGCAACAGCGCCTTGGCCCGCGCCGGGTCGAGTCCGCGCGCGGCGGCGTAGAACAATTGCTCCGCGTCGAGCTCGCCGACGGTGGCGCCGTGCGCGCACTGGACGTCGTCGGCGTAGATTTCGAGTTCGGGCTTGGCATTGGCGGTCGCGCCGCGATCCAGCAGCATCGCCTTCACCGATTGCCCAGCGTCGGTGCCGTCGGCGCCGCGCGCAACCGCGACTTTGCC
>JANNDN010000362.1:0-9521 GCA_031387795.1 Sphingomonas sp. | reverse complement strand
CCCGCGAGCCGGTCGACGAACGCGCGCTGCAGCCGGTCGACATGCGCCGAGATGCGCGCGGTTGTCAGGCCGTTCTCGGCAAGCATCGCGCGCACCGCATTGAAGCGATAGAGCGCGCTCGGGTCGAACGTCGCGCCCATGAAGCGCATCGCGTCGGGAGCATAGCCGACCGCGCCCGGCGGCAGAGCGAGATCCTCGAATTCCGCGAACCAGCCGGTTGCCGCGGGCCGCGGGCCGAAACCGGAGGGCGCATGAAGGAAGGCGCAGCCCTCGCCCGACATCGCATATTTATAGCCTCCGCCGAGATAGAAAGCGGTCCGCGCCGCAGCCTCGGGCAGCGGGCGCTCGACCGCCATGAAGGCGTGATAGCCGTCAACCACCACCCACGGCCCCCCGGGGCGGGCCAGCGCGGCGAGTTCCTCGATGCGGTCGAACAAACGGCCGCTCCCGAACAGGACATGGCTGACGAAAATGAGGTCATGGCCACCGCCCCGCGCCCGCTCGAGGAATCGGTCGGCGAAGTCGGCGGACGGCTCTGCGGCGACTTTGTCCTCGGCGAACCAGCCGTCCTCGCTCCAGCGATCGAACTGACGCCGGGCGCTGTGGAATTCGCCGTCGCTGGTGAGGACGCGGAGTTGTTTCCCTTGCCGCGGACAGGCCGAGACCAGGCGCAGGATGAAATCGTGCGTGTTGGACGAAAAGACGATCGAGTCCGCGCTCGAACCCCCGAGCTCGCTCGCAACATGCGCCCGGGCGGTCGGCCAGACCTCGCCCATGATTCGCTCCCATTTGCGGTCGACGAGCCGGGCGGCGTCGGTCCACGCCTCGATCTGCCCCGCAAAACTGGCGTCGGGCCACAAATGATGGCTGTGCGCGGCAAAATGCAGCCGCCCCGGGTCCGCGGCGAGCGTTTTCGAGAAAAGCGGCTTGAAACTCACAGTTCGGTGCGGAGCGACCAGAGCTGCGGAAAGGCGCGCTTGGTGATGGTCGAGGCGAGATAGGCGACTCCCGCAGACCCGCCCGTGCCCTGCTTCGAGCCGATGATCCGCTCAACCGTGAGAACATGCTTGTGACGCCATGCCGCCAGCGCGTCGTCGATATCGACCAGCTTCTCGGCCAATTGATAGAGGTCGAAATGCTTCTCGGCGTGGCGGTACACCTCGAGCCAGGAGGCGCCGATATCGTCTTCGGTCGCGATTGCGAAACCGGCGCGGGCGAGCGCGGCATTGGCCTCGTCCCACAGCGACGGCTCGGCGAGGGCGGCCTTGAGACAGGCATGGCCCTCGCTGCCGCCTTCGTAAAAGTCGAGGAACTTCGGATCCTTGATCCCGAGCCGGTATTCGAGCTCGCGGAACTGCGCCGACTGGAAGCCGGAAGAGGTGCCGAGCACGTGGCGGAACGCGCTGTAATCGACCGGGGTCAGAGTCGCGAGCACGTCCCACGACAAAGTCATCACACTCTGGATCCGGCTGACCCGCGACAGCGCCTTATAGGCCGCGGCATATTTGTCGCCGCGGACCAAGGCGCAGGCGAATGTCACCTCGTGGAGCATCTGCTTCATCCACAGCTCCTTGGTCTGGTGGATGATGATGAACAGCATTTCATCGTGCAGGTCGGACAACGGCCGCTGCGCGGTGAGGATGGTGTCGAGTTTGAGATAGTCGGCATAGGTCATGCCGGCGGGGGTCGCGGTCATGACCATGGCTTAGGACAAAGCCGCGCGGCGCGGAAGCACCGCCTGAATGCGCTTATTGCGGCGGTGCGCCAGCCGAATTGACCGAACCGATGCCACCGAACAATTCCTCGAAGAAACTGCGCTCGCGGCCCAACGTCGGAGTGCTCCGCCCGCTCGGGGTGAGGTTCATCACCACTTCGCGCCCGGTGGTTCCGATCGACGCAACATTGCCCGCCTGGTCGAACTTGATGTGGAGCACCTGATGGCGATTGAGGTGCGGATCGCGGAACGCCAGCTGGGTCTGGTCGCGCGAAACATAATACCAGTCGGAGGGGGAGAACTGGCCAGCCATGGTCGGGGAGCCAAGGAGCTTGCGGACCGATTCCTTATTGTCGATGCCGGGCTGGATCGACGCGGCGAGTTGGGTATCGATCACCGCACCCTTGTGCGAGTTGAAGCTCGCGCAGCCGGCCATCGCCACACCGCCAAGAGCAATCACCAGACGCTTCACCATCGCACTCATCATTTTCTCTCCAGGAAGCTCGCGACCGGGCAATCGAACAGCATTCGACTTGCCTACCGGAGCCGGCTCTCCATATGCTGAGCGACTAGCCGGGCGCAACCCGCCCCTCACAGGATGATCCGAACCGGTCCTATGCTCGCCAAGCTGTTCCAGCGATTAACGGCCGATCCCGCCGCCGAAATGGCGCTGTTCGATTGGGTTACGCGAACCGCCCGGCGGCCCGACTGGTATGTGCGAGGCAAGATCCCCGACACCATCGACGGGCGGTTCGCGATGCTCTCGACGATCGCCGCGCTGGCTTTCGTCCGGCTCGATCAGCTCGAGGATCCGGGCGAGCGCGCGTCGGTCGCGCTGACCGATCGCTTTGCGCAAGTAATGGAAAGCGAGCACCGCGAACTCGGCATCGGCGACCCGACTTTGGGCAAGACCGTGTTGAAGCTGGTCGGGGCACTCGGCCGCCGGGTCGATCTGTGGCGGCTGGTTGAAGACGGCGCCCTCGATAGGGCCAGCGCGGTCCGGGCTAGCCTGCCCGAAACCGCCGATGCCGAGGCGATTGCGTTTCGCTCCGCCCGGCTCGAGGCGGTCGCGGACTCGTTGAAGGCCGCAGACATGGTGCAATTAGCCGCGGGAGAAATCCAATGAGCGATGACTTCGCGCACCACCTTCGACTCGACCAGATCGGCGAGCGGACGCAGGTCGAACTGGCCGCGGACGAGGCCGAGCGCGAGTCGATCTCGCGCCGTCTCGGCCTCGGCCAGCTGGCGCGGTTCGAGGGCCATGCGATGCTCTCCCGCAACGGGTCCCGGATCCGCGCCGAAGGACGGGTCATGGCGTCGCTTACGCAGAGCTGCGCCGTCACCGGCGAACCGGTTGCCAGCGTCATCGACGAGCCGTTCGTGGTCGATTTCCTGCCGGAGCCGTCGACGACCCGCCCAGACGAGGAGATCGAGCTTCATTCGGCGGATTGCGAGACGGTCTTTTACGACGGAGCCTCGATCGACCTCGGGGCGGCACTGACCGACACGCTGGCGCTGGCGATCGACCCCTATCCGCGCTCCGCGGGCGCCCTTGCCGCGCTCAAGGAAGCGGGGGTGATCAGCGAAGAAGAAGCGGGACCCTTTGCAGCGCTCGCGGCGCTCCGCGACAAGCTCGGCGACGGTCCCTAGGCGGAGCGGTTCCTAGAAGGGAACGTCGTCGTCGAGGTCGGTGTCGAACGCCGCCGGCTGCGGCCGTGACTGGGTCCGCTGACCGCTTCCGCTGCCGCCGCCGCCCACATCGTCGAAATCCTGATTATAGGAGCTTCCGCCCCCGCGCCCGCCGCCCCCGCCGCCTTCGCGGCTGTCGAGCAGGACCATCGCGCTGTTGAACTGGCGCAACACCACGTCGGTCGAATAACGGTCGTTACCCGATTGGTCCTGCCATTTGCGGGTTTCGAGCTGGCCCTCGAGATAGACTTTCGAGCCCTTGCGCAAATATTGCTCGGCCACCCGCGCCAGTCCTTCGGAGAAGATCGAGACATTGTGCCACTCGGTCTTTTCCTTGCGGTCGCCGGTGCCCTTGTCCTTCCAGTTTTCCGACGTCGCGACGCTGAAGCTGACGACCTTGCCGCCGTTCTGAAAGGAGCGCGATTCCGGGTCCTTGCCCAGATTGCCGACCAGGATGACCTTGTTCACGCTGCCTGCCATCGTCCGACCTTTCATGCCTCTTGCGGCCAGTCGCTATACACCGGAACCGCTCGGGGCAAGCGGTCAGTCGATCGGCACGAACAGCCCCCTTTTCACCGCACTCATCACGACATTGGTGGTGAATCTGCGGACATTGGGATTTTCGACCATCATCCGGGTCATGAACTCGTCGAAGCGGGCGATATCGGGAGCGCAAACGAGGAGAATATAGTCCGCGCTGCCGGTCACATAATAAGCCTGCTGCACCCAGGGTTCGCGGCGCAGCCATCGGCGCAGACTATCGGCTAGTTCGGGCCGTTCGCGCTCCACCTCGACGCCGACCACCAGCAGCGCCGGATTGCCCACTTTCGCCGGATCGACGATCGCGATGCGACGGTCGATCACCCCTGCGGACTCGAGCTTTCGAACGCGCCGGCTCGCAGCCGAGGGGGACAGGCTGACCCGCTCCGCAAGCTCGTCATTGGTCAGCGCTCCGTTGCTCTGAAGTTCGGCAAGCAAAGCCAGGTCAATCCGGTCGAGTGTGGGATTATTCACCAAATACCCCGCTGAATTTGATCTTAGATTGCGTTTAATTCGCCTCTTTTGCAATAAAGATGCGCGATTCGGAGCTATGCTTGAACGATGACGAACATCGATCAGACTCCATCCTACGCCGTCGAGCCGTCGCTCGAGCCGGCGGAATTCATCGCTGTCCTTGAATCATCGGGTCTCGCCAGCCGGCGCCCGACGAGCGATCCGGCCCGGATAGCCCGCATGATCGGAAATGCGTCGATCATCGTCACGGCGCGCGTGCAGGGCCAATTGATCGGGGTCTCCCGAGCGATCAGCGACCACGCTTTCTGCATCTATGTCTCGGACCTAGCGGTGGATCGCGCCTCGCAAGGCCGCGGCATCGGCCGTGAGCTTCTTCGGCGATCGCACGAGGAAGCCGGGAGCTCGATCACCGATCTCATTCTGTTGTCCGCGCCCGAAGCGGAGGCGTTTTATCCGCACATCGGTCTCCGCCATTCGCCCAATTGCTTCCTCATCCAACGCACGATCTGAAGGAGACACAGGTGATCGATCATCTCGAGCTGCAGACCCGCAAGATGAGCGAGAATGCGCGATTCTATGCCGACGTGCTCGGTCCACTCGGCTATTCGCTGGTCGTGGACGGAGCTGCCAAGGGGTTCGGGACCAACGGCGCGCTCGACCTGTTTCTGGTCGACGGCGATCCCTCCGCCAACGTGCACTTCGCCTTCGCCGCGGAAAGCCGGTCCAAAGTCGATCAAGCGTGGAACGCCGGAATTGCCGCGGACCATGAGGCGGACAAAGCGCCCGCGCTCGCCCCCAATGTGCACGCCGATTATTACGCCGGATACCTGCGCGACCCCGACGGACGGCTGGTCGAGCTGGTGTGCCAGAAGTCCGAGTAAGGGTCGGCTACAGTCCGATTGCCGCCGGCACAGTAAGCACGGCGGTGGCGGCATAAACCAGCCCTAACAAATACGTCCGGCGCCGGCTCCAAAACCGATAAGCCAAACGCGCGAGCTAGCTAATCCAAGTCCGTGCTTAATCGGCGGGCAGCGGGAACGGCGCGGGACGGGCGGCGGCGCGGAAACCCAGAATCACCGCCGCCAGCGCTAGGATTTGCGCGGTGACCGCTTGTGCCGTCGGGAACAGGCCGAACATGGTGATGCGGGGAATGCCGGCGAGCGGGGTGACGGGGATTATGCCCGCCTCTTGCAGCGCGCCGATGCCCTTGCCGGCAAGCACCACCGCGAGCACCGCGATCAGGATCGCGCTGTACCGGAAGAACTGAGTGATCGGCAGCGTCCTACTGTAGCGCAGCATGGCCCAGGCAATCACGCCGAGCAGCGCCAGTCCGGTCAACGCACCGGCAAGGATGGTCGCGCCATTGTCGGCGGTCCACAAAGCGGCAAAGAACAGGATCATCTCGAACACCTCGCGATAGACGACGATGAAGGCAAGCCCGAACAGGAACCAGGCCGAGCCCCGCGATAGGGCGCCCTGCATTTTTTCAGCAATGTAACGGCGCCATTCAGCTGCTTGGCTCTTGCCGTGCATCCAGATTCCGACCGACAAGAGGATGACCGCGGCGAGCAGCGAGCCGAAGCCCTCGGTCAGCTCGCGGCTCGCGCCGCTGATGCCGATGGCATAGGTCGCCACCGCCCAGGTTCCGGCGCCGGCAACCAGCGCGGCGACCCAGCCGCCGTGGACATAGGGTAGCGCTTCGGGGCGCTCGGCCTTTCGCAGGAAAGCGATCATCGCGATCACCACCAGTAGCGCTTCCAGGCCTTCGCGCAGCAGGATCGCGAACGCGCCGAGGAAAGTCGACAAGCCGCTTTCGGCTTCTGGGGCAAGGGCGGTTTCAGCCTGGTCGAGCAGCACTTCGATGGCGGTCAGGCGATTGTTCAATTGAATGGGAGATTCACCTTGGCCGATGGCAGTGCGAAATCCGGCCATCGCCCCCTCGATTCGGGCCATCAGCGCATTGTCGCGGGTGGCGAGCACCGCCTCGACCGGCTCGAATCCGTCGAGATATGCGGACAACGCGAGCTCGTTGGCGCGGGCGCCGTCGCCGGTGGAATAAGCAGTGAGGCTTTCGCGCAGGCGATCGCGTGCAAGTTGAAGCGAACCGGGCGTGTTTTGGGATAGCGCGGCGGGATTGGCGCGGAGGTAGGCGGTAACCGCGGCGGCCTTGTCGGTGCCGATGCGCTGCTCGAGCGCGGCGGGAGGCAAAGCGGCGAGCGCGGCCATGTTGGGAATCATCGCGCGAATTGCCGGATCTTCGCGCCAAATTTTCTCGCCGGCCGCAACATCGCCGAACGCGAGCCCGCCGACGTGGAAGGCGAGCGCCCAGCGATCTTCTTCCGGGAGCGCGGCAAAGCTTTGCATCGCGGTGCCTTCGAGCCCCTGCGAGATCACCTGATAGAGGCCAAACAAGCTGCGTTCGCGAGCGCGGGCGCGGTCGGCAAAGGCGATCGGCGCTGGGTCGAGGCTCGCGAAAGCGCCGCTCGGCCCTTCGCCCTTGCCGCCATGGCACGAAGCGCAGCTTTCGGCGTAGAGCGTCGCTCCGCGCACCGGATCGGGTGCGCGCGCCGGGGCGAGCGGCACCGGATAAGCGGCGAGCAGCCCGGCGGCGAGCTTGTGCGAGGCGGCGGCGATGGCGGGCGGGTCTGCCTTGGCGGCGATCGCCGATTGCAGCGCGGCGCTCTTGTCGATCAGCCCGGCGCGGGCTGGATGAGCGGGGAGAGTCGCCAACCGCTTCGCCACCGCTGCGGAGAATTCAGCCATTTCCTGATACTCACCGGCGTTGACGATGCGCCCGCCGCGCACCGCTCCGCGATAATCGACTGCGATATAATCGAGCAGCCGCCAGCTGGTCTGAACCTCATCGGCGACGCTCGCGGCGAGCGCGGGCGCGGGAACGAGCACGACCAACACGACAAACAGCACGGAAAGAAACGAGCGGAAAACATTTGATTGCATGCCCGAGCAATAGCATCTTGCGAATGATTATCAATAACAATGCGACACAGCTAGCGCGGCGGGTAGCGAAGCCGTCCAAGAAATCGGCTGAGGCTCAACCGCCGCTCGGACGAACCGCGCCAACCGGCCTTCCATTTCTCGAACCGCATCACGCGATCGATCTGGCGATCGAGGAAGGCGGCGGTATCGCTCCAGCCCTCGCTCGGGTCGTCCAGCCACGCCAATAGCGTCGAGGAGTAAACCGCGCCGAGCGTCGCGCGCTTGGTATAATGGTTGAAGTCGGTCGCGGTGTCGCCCGCAAGCCGCCACATATGGTCGGCGCTGCGCCAGGCGATCTTCGCCGCCAACGGCAGGTTCTGCGGCAGAGCCAGAATCGCCAGCGCGGTCCGCGCCGCCTCGCGCGCCGGGCCCATGATTTCGAGCCGGGTCCAGACCAGCCGGCGGATGCGCTCGCGGATCTTGAGCGTCGCGAGGGTCGGCGGCGGCAACTGCTCCTCGAGTGCCTGATCGATGCCCTCAATGTAGAGGTCCACCAGCCCGGCCTTTGTTTTGGGCATGGCAAGCAGCGCCTGGGCCGGGTCGACCCCGATCTGGCGCGCCGCGGATTCGACCGCTTTCGCGCCCCAGCCGTCGAACACGGCGCTCTCGCCGGTCGGCAGTGCAAGTTTGCGGCGCAGGGTTTCGAGCGGGCTCGGCTGGTCCATGGCCCTCAACTGAACTCGGCGCTTTTGCGGCGCAAGCCCCGATCGGGAACGCGAACCAGAATCAGCGCCGCGCCGATCGCCGCCGCGCCCGCCAAATCGAGCGCGGAGAAGGTTTCGCCATAAGCCCACCAGCCGACCAGCGCCGAAATCGCCGGCTGGGTCAGCAGGGTCAGCCCGACGATCAGGGGCGATAGCGACCCGAGCGCATAGACCAGCAATCCTTGCCCCACGACCTGGCTGCTGAGCGCGAGGATCAGGACGAAGGTCCAATTGTCGGGAATGATCCGCTCGCCCAGCAGGACGGACAAGGGCAACAGCAGCGCCGCCCCGAATGCGCTGGCGAGGAACAGAAGCGGGAGCGGGGCAAGTTTGCCGCGCGCGCGCTGAACCGCGATCAGATAGCCGGCGTAAAGTATGCCGGCGCACAGCGACAGCAGATCGCCGTGAAAATTGCGCAGCGAGAGATCGGCGCTGCTGCCCATCAGCAAGGCGGCACCAATGGCAGCGAGGACAAGCGCCGAGCCCTGGAGCAGGGTCGGCCACGAGCGCGCCAGCCACAGGCCCCAGGCAGCGAAGGCGAAGCTCGAGACGTTGCCGAAGAGGGTCGCATTGCCGAGCTTGGTCATGTGGATGCCGACGTGCCAGGCGGCGAGATCGGCGGCGAAGAAGAACCCCGCGAGAGCGATCAAAGCCGCCAGTCCGCGGCCCGGCCAATGGACTGGGTGCTTGGTGACTCTGGCGATCACGAGCAGGAAGGGGAGCGCAAGCGCCAGCCGCCAGAAGCCCGCGGCCACCGGGCCGACATCGGCCAGCCGCACCAGCCACGGCCCGACCGCGAGCAGGCTGCTGCCGAGCAGCAAAGCAGGAAAGGCGAATGGCTGGACGACGCGGGTCATGGCAACGATCAGGAGCCGTATTTTACCCTGAGATCGAGCAACGCGAGCGCAGCGTGCGCGGCGGCGCCGCCCTTATTCCCCTGCGCGGGGTCGGCGCGGACGATCGCCTGGGCTTCGTTCTCGACGGTGAGGATGCCGTTGCCGACGGCGATGCCCTGGAGCGTCAGGTTCATCAGCCCGCGCGCGCTCTCATTCGACACGAGTTCGAAATGATAGGTTTCGCCACGGATCACCACGCCGAGCGCGACGAAGGCGGCGAAGCGCCCGCTGCCCGCGGCAAGCGCAATCGCTCCGGGAAGCTCCAGCGCGCCCGGGACCGTCACTGTCTCATGCTCGTGCCCCGCCGCCTCGATCGCTGCCCGCGCGCCGCTCAGCAGCAAATCGTTGAGGTGGGGGTAGAAGCGCGCCTCCGCGATCAGGATTGCCACCATGGCGTCAGTTCCCGGCCGTGATGATCGGCCGTTCCTCGACGATCGCCAGGCCGTAGCCGGCGAGGCCGACGGGCGAATGGTGGCTGTTGGTGAGGAGGATCATGTCGTGGATGCC
>JANNDN010000358.1:0-5888 GCA_031387795.1 Sphingomonas sp. | reverse complement strand
CCAGGCCAATGCCGCACCCTGACCAAGCGGCCCCGGCGCGCGAGATCGCGCCGGCCAAGCTTAACCTCGCGCTCCACGTTCGCGGGCGGCGGGCCGATGGGCGACATAACATCGAGACGCTGTTCGCATTCTGCACCGATGGCGACCGGCTGAGCGCGGTCGAGGCGGATGGCGTGGCGCTGACGATCGGCGGGCCGTTCGCCGACCGGTTGTCGAGCACGGACAATTTGGTGGTCGAGGCCGCTCGCGCGCTGGCGGAAGCGAGCGGATGCGCGAAAGGCGCGGCGATCCATCTCGACAAAAGGCTCCCGGTTGCCTCGGGGATCGGGGGCGGATCGGCCGATGCGGGCGCGGCGCTGCGCCTGCTGACCTCGCTGTGGGGGGTCGACCCGCGCCACGCGCTCGAGGTTGCACCGGGGCTTGGAAGCGATGTTCCGGCGTGCCTGCTCAGCTTGCCGATGCGTGGGGAGGGAGCGGGGGACCTTCTTCAACCGATCGACCTTGGCGAATTGTCGGGGACGCCGGTGTTGCTGGTCAATCCCGGAGTTCCACTCTCGACCGCCGATGTGTTTGCGCGCTGGGACGAAGTGGATCGCGGGCCGCTCGATGGCTGGCGCGAGGGGCGCAACGACCTCAAGGCGCCGGCGATCGCGCTGGTGCCGGAGATTGCGGACGTGCTCGACTGGCTCAGAGGGTGCGAGGGCGCGGCGTTCGTGCGGATGTCGGGCTCGGGTGCGACCTGCTTCGCTTTGTTCGACGGCGAAGCGGCCCGCGACCTCGCCGAAGCCGCGGTGCCCGACCATATGTGGCGCCTGGCGACCTATTTGCGCTAGGGCGCGAGCGATGAGCGATCCGCGACCGATCCTGACCGCCGCGGCGATGCGCGAGGCCGAGCAGGCCGCGATCGACGCCGGCACTTCGGTCGAAACGCTGATGGAGCGCGCGGGTGCGGCCTTGGCCGAGGCGGTTTATCGGTTCGCGGGGCCGCTACCGGTGCTGGTGCTGGCAGGGCCGGGCAACAATGGCGGCGATGGCCGCATCGCCGCGCGGCACCTTGCGGCTCGCGGGGTGGAGGTTCGAGTAGAGTCGCTGGAGGACTTGTCCGAGACCATTATCGCGGCCCCAGTGCTGGTCGATGCCTTGTTCGGAACCGGCCTGAAGCGTGGACTCGAAACGGATGTTTTCGCTCACTTTCTCCGTCTCGCAGAACAATCGCGCCTGCGCATCGCTTGCGACCTTCCAAGCGGGGTCGACAGCGACAGTGGCGCCGTGCTGAGCCCTATTCCCGAGTTCGACATGACCGTCACCTTCGGCGCTCTGAAACCCGCGCACCGGCTCGACCCGGCAATGCGGAGCTGCGGGCGGGTTGTGCTGGCCGAGATCGGCATCGACGCGGACACGCAATGGCACGAGATCGCCGCGCCAAATCTTCCACCGCTCGACCCCGCCGGGCACAAGTTCGACCGCGGCTTGGTCCACTGCCTCGCGGGCACCATGCCCGGCGCGATCGCACTCGCCGCCACCGCCGCGGCGCGGGCCGGAGCGGGCTATGTGCGCGTGTCGACCTCGAAGCCGATCGAGGGCATGCCCGCGAGCATTGTCCAGGTCGGCAACGCCGACTTGGGCGACGAGCGCATTGGCTGCATCCTCGTAGGGCCGGGGCTGGGCGATATCCCGCAAGTGCTGACGCTGGCGCTGACTTCGAAGGCGCCCAAGGTGATCGATGCGGACGCCATCGGCTTGGTCGGCGAGCCCGGCCGCTTGAAGGGCCATGACGCCATCCTCACCCCCCACGAGGGCGAGTTCAAGAAACTTTTCGGCCACTTGGAAGGCACCAAGCCCGAGCGCGCGCTCGCTGCTGCGGCAGCTTGCGGCAATGTCGTCGTTCTCAAGGGACCGGACACCCTCGTGGCGTCGCCCGATGGCCGCCTTGGCTTTGCGCCGCCCGCTCCGGCGTGGCTGGCGAGCGCCGGGACTGGCGATGTGCTTGCCGGGATCATTGCCGCGCTTAGGGCGCGCGGAATGGCCAGTTTCGACGCGGCATGCGCCGGGGTCTGGATCCACGGCCGCGCCGCCGAGATCGCGGGTCCGGGCCTGATCGCCGACGACCTCGCCGCGGCCATCCCGCTCGCGCTTGCCCAACTCGATGGCTGAACCGATCGTCCGCATCGCGGCACGCGGCGAGGGGGTGAGCGAGAGCGGGTGCCATGTTCCGTTCGCGGTCCCCGGCGACTTGCTGCTGAACGACGGCACGGTCGAGCCCGGCCCCAACCACCAGGTGCCGCCATGCCGCCACTTTCCCGAGTGCGGCGGGTGCCAGCTCCAGCATGTCAGCGACCCCGCTTATTGCGACTATCTCGTCGCGCGGGTGAGCGGGGCGCTCGCCCAGCACGAGCTCGAGGCGGACATTCGCGCGCCGCATCTCTCGCCGCCCAACAGCAGACGACGCGCGAGCTTGCGCGCGCTCAAAACCGCGCAGGGGGTGCTGATCGGCTTCAACGCCGCCAAGTCGCACCGCATCGTCGACATGCGCGAGAACCACATCCTGAGGCCCGAGATGGTTGCGCTGCTGCCGGCGCTGCGGACGCTGCTCGGTGGACTGCTCCGCCCCAAGCGCACCGCCGAGGTCGGCATGACGCTGATCGAAGGCGGGGTGGACCTGGTGCTCAGCGGTGTCGACCCCGAGGGTTATGAGGCGCTGCAGTCGCTGACCGATTTCGCCGAGGCGAACGGCCTCGCGCGACTGTCGATCGACCGCGGACTCGGGGCCGAGGCGCTGTACGAGCCCAATCCGGCGGCGATCGGCCTGTCGGGACGGATGGTGGCCTTCCCGACCGGCAGTTTCCTCCAGGCGACCGCGGACGGCGAGGCGGCGCTGATCGAGGCGGTGCGCGAGGCGCTCGCGGGCTCGGAGCGAACCGCGGACCTGTTCGCCGGGCTCGGTACCTTCGCTTTGGCGCTCGACTCGGACTATGCGGCCGAGGCGGCGCGTGACGCCGCGGCGTCATTGCAGCGCGCGTCCCCGGATATGCTGGTCGAGCACCGCGATCTCTATCGCCGTCCGCTCGATCCGGCCGAGCTCAGCCGCTTCGACGGCGTGGTCCTCGATCCGCCGCGCGCTGGCGCCGGCGACCAGATCCGCAACCTCGCACAATCGAGCGTCCCGCAGATCGCTTACGTCAGCTGCAACCCGGCGACCTTTGCGAGGGACGCGCGGGTGCTGGTCGATGGCGGCTATGCGCTGGACTGGGTGCGCCCGGTCGGCCAGTTTCGCTGGTCGACCCACATCGAACTCGCCGCTGCCTTCAGCCGATAAATCCGCAATCGCGGAGCATCCGAATGCCCGCGTGAACCGTCAGGCCCATCAGGCAGAAGGTGCTGAGCGCGAAGACGAGGAAGCGCCAGCGGACGATGTTCACCGTCGCCTGGATGAAGCTGTGGACGACCCGCAGGAGCACGTAGGCCCAGGCTAGATAAACGTTGATCGGGGCGTTGAAGTTCATCAGCACTAGGGCGAAGACGATGGCGTAGAAGAGCGTCGGCTGCTCGAGCAGATGGGTATAATTGTGCGCCGGCCAATTGTGCGGGCCGGGCGGCATATTCTCGCCCCGCGCGCCCGGGGTGATCGCGTTCCGGTCCTTGACATAAGGCGCGCGCTTGACCGCCAGCCACACCAGCATGACGAGTGTCCAGGCGACGAGCGCCACCACCGGCGCGAGTAATGGGCTGTAGCTCATGTCATTTCCCCTTCGTCATTGCGAGCGTAGCGAAGCAATCCAGCAGCGCAACTGGATTGCCACGGCCCCCGGGCTTGCGCCGGGGTCCTCGCAATGACGAAGTGGGCTAGTCGAACAGCTTGGCGAACTTGCGCGGCTCGCGGGTTTTCCAGTGGCCGCGGTGGTAGGCGTCGCTGGCGAGCAGCGGCAGCACCGACGTCGCCTCGGCGAACACCATCTGCTCGAGCGCGGTCGAGACTTTGCCCCAGCTCGCCGCTTCCTGGAGGGTCGAGGACGAGCAGGCGCCGTCGCGGACGTCGGCGACGGTGATCTGGATCGCATATTTGTGCACCTCGACATCCTCGTGGCCGAGGATTTCGGCGCAGACGACGGAGTCCGGGGTGAAGTTTTTCGGCACCCCGCCGCCGATCATCAGCAGGCCGGTGGTGCCGGCCTTGATCTTGATGTCGGTCAATTCGCGGAAGTCGGCGATGGCGTCGAGCACCATATAGTGACCGCCGCGCTTCATCGCGTCGACCTGGTGCTTGACGAGGCCAAAGCCTGCGGAGGAGTCGACGAACGCCGGGCAAAAGATCGGCACGTCATGCTCGTAGGCGGTCTGGACGAGGCTGCCGGGCTTCTTGGCGTTGCCGTCGGCAAGCCACTTGCCCATTTCGCGGATGAAGGCGCGGCTGGAGTAGGGCCGCGGCTCGAGGCTGTCGGCGATCGCGCCGATGGTGAAGTCGCAATCCTGCAGCTGCTGCTCGTCGATATAGGTGTCGTAAATGCGGTCGATGTAGAGCGAGCGCAGCGTATCATCGTCAGGGATTTCAAGCGCTTGATAATGCTTGTGGCCAAGCGCTTCGAAGAAATCCATGTCGACGATGGTAGCCCCGGTGGCGACGATCGCGTCGACCATGTTGGACTTCACCAGCTGGGTATACAGATCCATGCACCCGCCTGCCGAGGTCGAGCCGGCGATGACCAGGATGACCGAGCAATCCTTGTCGGCGAGCATCTGGTTATAGAGGTCGGCGGCGCGGGCGAGGTCGCGGCTGGTGAAGCTCATCTTGCCCATCGCCTCGACGATCGGGCGAGCATCGAAGCTGGTAATGTCGATATGCTCGACCGGGCTCGACAGCAGCTCGGCCTTGCGGGTGTCGTTGATCTGGCCCTCGGCCTGGGTCTTGATGAGCGTGTCGGTGGTCATTCTTCTCTCCAATAGCTCCCCGCCCGCTTGCGGGAGGGGTCGGGGGTGGGAAACCGCCGAAGCGGTTCGCTATTGGCCGTCGATCTCGTCACAGGGGGACAGGCCCACCCCTCAATCCCCTCCCGCAAGCGGGAGGGGAAGTCGCTACAACCTAACGACGTTCGAGCGTTTGTGCTCCACCGGCTCGTAGAGGCTGACCATCGGCTCGTCGGTGACGATCTCGGTGGTCGCTGCGCCGAAGCCGTTGAAGCTGGTGCGCATCGCGCAGCCGTAGGCGCCGAGCATCCCGACTTCGATATAATCGCCGGGACCGACGTCGCCGGGCAGCTCGAACGGTCCCGCCATGCGGTCGAGGTCGTCGCAGGTCGGGCCGTAGAAGCTGAAGCCCATGTCGCGCACGTCCGACAGCTCGTCGCGGACGAGCCGGACCGGATAGCGCCAGCCGATATGCGCGGCGTCGAACAAGGCGCCGTACGCGCCGTCGTTGATATACAGCTCGTCCCCGCGGCGACGTTCGACGCGGACCAGGACGCTGGCATATTCGGCGCACAAAGCGCGGCCCGGCTCGCACCACAATTCGGCGGAGTAGGAGATCGGAAGCGCCTCGAACGCGGCGTGGATGACGGAAAAATATTGCTCGAGCGGGGGCGGCTCCATCCCCGGATAGGAGGAAGGGAAGCCGCCGCCGACGTCAACGATGTCGACCGTGACCGCGGCATCGACGATCGAATCGCGGACCCGACTCATCGCTTCGGCGAACGCCGCCGGGCTCATCGCCTGGCTGCCGACATGGAAGCAGATGCCGAGCGCGTCGGCGGCCTGGCGCGCGGCCATCAGCAGCGCTTTGACCTCGTGCGGGTCGGCACCGAATTTGGCGGCTAGGCTGAGCTTGGCATGATCCGAGCTGACCCGCAGGCGGACGAGCAGGTTGAGATCGGTGGCGGCGACACCGTCAGTCGCGG
>JANNDN010000356.1:0-3055 GCA_031387795.1 Sphingomonas sp. | reverse complement strand
AACTGGACGGAAAGATCAAGCTCCCCTCGCACCGCATCGTGCGCATCGCGGGCGAAGATCATCGGGTGCGCATCCGGCCTTACCAGGGCGGGACGTTCGGGATCGTCGATGGCGGCGCGATCGTCGATTTGCAGGGCGAATGGAAGCCCGGCCAGCGGCTTCTCCGGGTGACAATCAGCGGTCGGGCGCGGATCGTCCAGGTGCGCCGCGTCGGCCGCGAATGGGAGCTGCAGACCCGCGGCGCCAGCCACCGCGTCAAGGTCATGAGCCCGCACGTCGCCGACCTCGCCCGCCACATGATCGACAAGCCCCCGCCCGACCTCTCGCGGCTGCTGATCGCGCCGATGCCAGGGCTGCTCACGCGGCTCGACGTGAAGGTTGGCGATACGGTCGAGGCCGGCCAGCCGGTCGCGGTGATGGAAGCGATGAAGATGGAAAACATCCTCCGCGCGGCCAAAACGGCGACGGTCAAGGCGACTCCGGTCAAGGCCGGTGAGAGCGTCGCGGTTGATCAGGTGATTGTGGAGTTTGAATGAGAGTAGCCAGCTCGCTTTTCGAAGCGCGTTGCGGTTCAACGTAGAAATCGAACGGAACTGTCTTTGCGGCGCATTTGACGGCCGAACGCGTCGTTTCGTTGTCGCGCAAAATCAACTTTGAGTACCCATCTGTTCCGATTCTCGTCCACGCAAGATGCCCCAACCCGCATTGCAGGAATGCTTCAGTTAGCATGCCTTCGGGTGTGCCTTCGGGATCGATTTTGCTCCAATTCTGCGTGCCGTGAACAAGGTTCGTGGTGGGCGGGTTTGGACTGCCAGGGAAGCTGAGCGCCAAAATACGGTCGCTGGCATCATGCTGCCGCTTATGGTCGGCACACGCGCTCGCAGCGAGCGTCATCAGCAACATCAAAAATTGCTCTTTCATCGATCTCTCAACTCACTCCGCCTGAGCTTCCCCGTCGCAGTCTTGGGCAGCGCGTCGACAAACTCCACTTCGCGCGGATATTTGTAGGGGGCGATCTGCTCCTTGGCGAAGGCTTTCAATTTGTCGGCCAGCTCGTCGCTGGCTTCGGCGAATTCAGCGAGGACGACGAACGCCTTCACCATCTGCCCGCGCTCGGGGCAGGGCACGCCGATCACCGCGCATTCGGCGACCGCGGGGTGGGCGAGCAAAGCGTGCTCCACTTCCGGAGCGCCGATATTGTAGCCCGAGCTGACGATCATGTCGTCGCTCCGCGCGAGGTACCAGAAATAGCCGTCGGCATCCTTGCGATAGGTATCGCCGGTGACGTTCCAGCCGTTGACGACATAATTCACCTGGCGCTCGTCATCGAGGTAGCGGCAGCCGGTCGGGCCCTTGATCGCAAGGCGGCCCTCGCCCTCGGCCAGCGGCTGGCCGGCGGAGTCGAGCACGGTCGCTTCGTATCCCGGAACCGCCTTGCCGGTGGAGCCCGGGCGGATGTCGTCGCCAGCAGCCGAGATGAAGATGTGCATCATCTCGGTCGCGCCGATGCCGTCGATGATCGACAGGCCGCTGCGCTCCTTCCACGCCTCCCATGTCGTCTTGGGGAGGTGCTCGCCGGCGGAGATGCAGGTGGTCAGGGTTTGAAGCGCGGTATCGGGCGTGGGTTGGCCAAGCATCGCCTTATACGCGGTGGGCGCGGTGCCGAGGTGGGTGACTCCGAACTTGGCGATCGCCTCGAGCATCGCGGGCGGGTTCGGTTGCTCGAGCGTCGCCGAGGCCGCGCCGAAACGCAGCGGGAACATCGGCGTGATCCCGAGGCCGAAGGTGAAGGCCATCGGCGCGCTGGTGAGGAAGACGTCGCCGGGCTTGGGGCCGATGAGGTGTTTGGCGAACGTGTCGCAGGGCGCGAGCACATCGCGGTGGAACTGGACGCAGCCCTTGGGCACGCCGGTGGTGCCGCTGGTGAAGGCGATCAGCGCGGGGTCGTCGCGGCCGGTGTCCGCGGGGGGCAAAGGGGCGAGCTTGGCGGCCCGTGCCTCGAGCTCGCCGTGGCCGTAATCACCGTCATATTTGATCAGATGCTTGACCGTGCGTGCCTGGTCCGCGCCTTCGCGATAATCGCCGATGAAACGCGAATCGACGATTGCGTGGCTGATTTGGGCCCGCTCCAGCACGGTCGCGATTTCGCCCGGGCGGAGCAACGGCATGGTCGCGACGACCACTCCGCCGGCCTTCAGCACCCCGAGCCAGGCGGCGTAAATGGTGTAGCCATTGGGCCCGCGCAGGAATACGCGATTGCCGGGTATGAGGCCGTGCTCCTCAACCAGCAGCCGCGCGATCCGGCCCGAGAAATCGTCGAGCTCGCGATAGGTCTTGGCGCCGTGTTCGTTGACGATCGCGAGGTCGTCGGGTGCGCCGCCTTTGAGCAGCTCGGCGGCGGCGTTGAGGCGATCAGGATATTGAAGTTCGGGAAGGTCGAAGCGGAACTCGGGAAGCTGGTCCGCAGAGGGCAGGCGATCCTCGACAAAGGTATCGCGCATCAATCCGGCACCACCGCGGTGGTCTCGATCTCGACCTTGGCCGCACCTTCGACGAGGGCGCTGACCTCGACCAATGCCATGGCCGGGAAATTGGCGCCCATGATCTCGCGCCAGGCGGCGCCGATCTCGTCGCGGCCCGACACATATTCGTGGCGGTCGGTGACGTAGCAGGTCATGCGCACAACATGCTCGGGGCCCGCGCCGTCTTCCGCGAGGATCGCGAGCGTGTTGCGAAGCGCCTGCGCGAACTGGCCGTGAAGCGTGAATTCGGGAAAACTTTCGTTCTCGTCCCAGCCGACGACGCCGGCGGTGAAGATCATCCGCCCGCGCGCGGAAACGCCGTTCGAATAGCCCTTTGGTCGCGGCCAGCCGGGCGGTTGAAGAATCTTCATGGGGCGGCCTCCTTGAGCAAATCGCGGGCGATGATCTGGCGCTGCACCTCGCTCGCGCCTTCGTAGATGCGCAAGCTGCGGATTTCGCGATAGAGTTCCTCGACCTTGACCCCGCGCGTGACCCCCGCGCCGCCGTGCAATTGCACCGCGGCGTCGATCACT
>JANNDN010000344.1:0-7952 GCA_031387795.1 Sphingomonas sp. | reverse complement strand
GCGACCAAGGGCACGAACACCTTGCGCCCGCCGACGTCGTAGATCTGAACCTGGTCGCGCGGCGCCACGATGCGCGATTTGATGCGTACGGTCTTGAGCGGCGCGATGGAGTCGATGCGCTCGCCCTCGCCCACCGGATTGGAGAAGAACTGACCGATCTCCGCGTCCTGCGACGGCCCCGCATTGACCATCCGCGCCTCGACCAGGACGGCGCGCGCCGGAGCGTTGCCGCGGTTCATCATCGCAATCTCGAAGTCGATGATCACCTTGTCGTCCTCGACCGCGCAGCGGGCCGGTTCGAAGGCGAGGTCGACCCACGGCCGCAATCGGGTCGAGACCAGTCCGGCGAACGGATCGGTCGCGGGAACCGGCGGCGGCGGGGCGGGGGCAAGTGGGGCGGGCGCCAGCGGGGCCACGGCGGCGCGCGGACGAATTGGCGACGGAGCGGGTTCGGGGGCGGCGAACGCATGCGCTTCGGGGCCAGCGGCAAAGACCGGCCGGTCGCGCTTCTGCCACCACAAAAACAGCCCGCCGAGAAGCAGCGCGAACCCCGCCAGAATCCACGGCAGCAACGACACGCCGCCCGAATCGGGGGCGGGCTCGAAATCCGCGATCGGCTCCGCGGGCGCGGACGATTCGCTGCCGAGCGGCGGCAGCGCCACCGTGACCGACGATCCTTGCGGTGCCTGCGAGGCGGGACGGGCGGCGGGCGGTGAGGCGCCCGCGCCAGGAGAGGCCGCCGGGCGGTCGGGAGCGACTGGTCGGGCATCGGCGGACGTGCTCGAGGTTGAGGGGGCGGGACGGTCGCGCGCCGGGGCCGGAGCAGCGGTGGCGGGTGCGGGAGCGGGCGGCGGGGTCGCGGCGGGCCGCTGCGGGGCGGGCTGCGTGACGGTCCCGTTGATGGTGAAGTCCTGGAGCTCGCGCGGGCCGACGGTGCCGCTGTCGTTCGCGGCGGGCTCCTCGCTCTGGGCGCGCACGGCAACGGGCGCCACGGCCAGCACCGTGGCAAATGCCAAACCGATCAATGAGCGCAAACCCGCTTTCATCCACCCTGCTCTGTCGCGTGAATCGCCGCGCAATCGCTTACGGCGCGCTCGGGCCATGCCCGCCAAGTCGCTGGACTTCAAGCATAAGCACGATGAACGACGGAGAAATGAAGGTCAGCGGGAGTCGACCAGAACGAGCTCGACATCCTCCTCGGCAAGGATTTCGACCCGCTCCTCGCCGGTGATGGCGATGCCGTCGCGTGCCGCCGCCGGCTGGCCGTTCACGCGCACCGCCGCGCTGGGAACGAGGTAGAGATGCCGCGCCGGATCCGCGTCGAAGACGATCGCAGCGTCCTTGGCCAGCGTCGCGCCAAGGATGCGCGAGTCGGCGTTGATCGTCAGCGCGCCATCGTCGGGATCGCCGCTCGCAAGCAGCTGAAACGCCGAGTCGCGATCCTCCTTGGGAAAGGGCATCGCGCCCCACGACGGAGGCGCGTTCGGGCGATCGGTCTCGATCCAGATCTGGAACAAAGTCGTTTCCTCGTCCTCGAGGTTGAATTCGGCGTGAGTAACGCCGGTGCCCGCGCTCATTACCTGGACGTCGCCAGCCGCGGTGCGGCCCTTGTTGCCGATCGAATCCTGATGAGTAATCGCGCCCGTCCGGACGTAAGTGACGATTTCCATGTCGCGGTGCGGGTGCGGCGGGAAACCACTCTTCGCCGCGATGCGGTCGTCATTCCAGACGCGGATCCGGCCCCAGCCCATACGCGCCGGATCATGATAGCTGGCGAAGGAGAAATGATGGCGGGCGTCGAGCCAGCCGTGGTCGGCGTGGCCGAGGCTTGCGAAGGGGCGGATGTCGATCATGCGGCCAAGATCGGCACTCGGCGGACACGATCAAGTGTCATCGCTGTAACTGAAGTACTTGACGACGAACCGTGCATTTTTGTAGATGAGCTGAGTTCCGGGATGTGAAGGAGACGTCGAATGTCCTTGTTGTCGGCCCATTCGCCCGCCGCCGAATCGTCACCCGGCCGCAAGCTCGGTCTTGCCATCCTCATCGGTCTGCTGCTGTCGCTGCCGCTCTTTTCGGTGTGGTGGCTGGTCTCCGACCGCGAGAGCCAGCGCAACGAGGCGAGCCGCTCGATCACCGCGGGCTGGGGCAACGAACAGTCGATCGCCGGCCCTATGCTCGTCATCCCCTATCGCTCCACCGCCACGGAGACCGTCGTCGAGAACGGCCAGAGCGTGACCCGCAGCCGCGATGTCATGCGCGAGCTGACCATCGCTCCCGAGCGCGCCGAGGTCACCACTTTGCTTCAGCCCGAGCTGCGCAAACGCGCCATCTATGAGGCGGTCGTCTATCAGGCACAGATCTCAGGCCGGGCGCGCTACATCCTTCCACCGGACCTCGAGCGCAGCGGGATCGACGCCACGCGGATCGACCTCGGCCGGGCCGAGCTGCGCTTCGGGGTCAGCGATCCGCGCGGACTCGGCGCCAATCCGCGGGTGACCGTCGACGGCGCTGCGGCCCGGCTGCAGCCCGGCGGAGGAAGCGGCGGCGGGCGCGGCTTCTTCGCCTGGCTCGACGCCTCGAGCCTGCCGGCCAGACCAATTCTGGTCGACTTCACCTTCGACCTTCGCGGCAACCGCGCGATCAGCCTGGTGCCGCAGGCCGGCGACACGCGCTGGACGGTGCGCTCGGAATGGGCGCACCCCAGTTTCACCGGCGATTTTCTGCCCACCGCGCGGCAAGTCAGCGCCGATGGATTTAGCGCGACCTATCGCATCGGCAACCTCGCGCTCGGGCGCAGCCTCGCCAACACCAGCGACGCCGGAGCGCCCGGCCCGACCGACCGCATCGGGCCGGACTCGGGCGACGTTGCACGGCCGATGGCTGCGGGAGATTCGGGTCAGCTGGCGATCGCCGCGGTCAGTCTGGTCCAGCCGGTCGATCCCTATTCACAGGTCGACCGAGCAACCAAATACGGCTTCCTGTTCATCGGCTTCACCTTCCTCGCGCTGCTGATGTTCGACGTCGTCGCCGGCGTGCGCGTCGCGCCGGTCGAATATCTGCTGATGGGGGTCGCGCTGATCCTGTTCTTCGTGCTGCTGTTGGCGTTCGCCGAGATCATCGGATTTGCCGGCGCCTACATTCTCGCCTCGGCAGCGATCGCCGGGCTCAACACCGCTTACTCCGCGGCGGTACTCAAGAGCTGGCGGCGGGCCGCGTTTATCGGCGGGCTGCTCGCCGGGCTCTACGCGGTGCTCTACGTCCTGCTCAGCCTCGAGGCCTATTCGCTGCTGATCGGCGCGCTGATGCTGTTCGCTGCGCTGGCCGGGGTGATGTACCTCACCCGGCGGATCGACTGGGGCCGTTCAACCGAGGTGACGGCCTAAGAGTTAGCGGCTAGGTCGGCGTGGATGGCGCGCCGACCGACCCCGCCCGAGCGAATCTTCCCGACCTCGCGGGTCGATGCCAAATCGGCCCGCCACGTGCCCTCGTCGCCGCAGACCGAGAGCACCGCTTATCGCCTCGCGTTTCAGGATATGGATTTCCTGCTGCGCGAGGACTTGCGTCCGGTCCGCTTCCAGCTCGAGCTGCTCAAACCCGAGTTGCTGCTCAAGGAAGCGGGCATCGGATCGACCTTCGTGTTCTACGGATCGGCGCGAATCCCGCCGCCCGAACTCGCCGACGAGCTGGTCGCATCAGCCACCGACGATGCGCAGCGGGCGATCGCCGAGCGGCTCAAGGCCAAGTCGAAATATTATTACGTCGCGCGCGACCTCGCTCGCCTCGCCAGCCGCTATTGCCCCGACGAGGAAGGGCTCAAGCATTTCGTCGTCTGTTCGGGCGGCGGGCCGTCGATCATGGAGGCCGCCAATCGCGGAGCAAGCGAGGAAGGACGCGAATCAATTGCGCTCAACATCGTCCTTCCGCACGAGCAGATGCCCAATTCCTTCGTCACTCCGGACTTGAGCTTCCAGTTCCATTATTTCGCGCTGCGCAAGATGCACTTCCTGCTTCATGCGCGCGCCGTCGCGGTCTTCCCCGGCGGCTTCGGCACGTTCGACGAATTTTTCGAGCTGTTGACCTTGATCCAGACCGGCTAGGTGCGCCCGCTTCCGATCCTGCTGTTCGGTCGTGAATTCTGGTCGCGGGTGATCGACTTCGAGGCGCTGGTCGAGGAAGGCGTCATCTCGCCCCACGACCTCGACATCTTCCACTGGTGCGAGGACGCCGGCGAGGCGTGGGATTATGTCTGCAGCTTCTACGACTGCGGCGCGGCCGAAGGAGCGCGGCTCTAGCGCGGCGTTGCGGCGGCCGGTTGCGGGGCGGCGTCATTGCCCTCCGCTGGGGCCGCGGCATTCCCCTCGGCGGGAGCAGCGCCATTGCCGTCCGCCGGAGCGGCCGCATTCTCTTCCGCTTTGGGCGGCGGCGCTGCGGGTAGCGGCAACGGAGAATCGCTCTTCGAATTGAGGAAGGCGATGACGTTGGCGCGGTCCTGCGAATTGCTGATGCCAGCAAAGGTCATTTTGGTGCCTGGAGCGAACGCCTTGGGATTTTTGAGCCAGTCGCTCAAACTATTCCAGGTCCATGTTCCGCCCTTCGTGGCGAGCGCGGGTGAGAACCCGAAAGCATGACCCTTCCCGATCGGCTCGCCCATGATTCCCCACAGATTCGGGCCCTGCCCGTTGGCCCCGCCCTTATCGGCATTGTGGCAGGCAGTGCATTTGTTGAACACCTGCTGGCCCTTGGCGGCGTCGGCCTGAGCGAGGTAAAATTCGATCGGCTCCTCAGCCACCGCGGCCTCGCCTTCGACCTCGACGCCTTCGATCGGATAGCCCATTTTTTCGGGCCGGCCGCTGTGGAACATCTCCCCCGCGACCAGCGAAGAACCAAGCGCGATGATGCCCGCGAACAAGGTCCAGCCGGCGATGGTGTTGAAGCGGTCGTCCATCGAATGTCCCTGTTGTGCTGGCTTGGTCGAAAAAGGAGCGGTGCGCGCCCTTTACGGCCCGACTTGCGCTTCTTCAAGCCAGTCGCGGGGGAGCGGGGGCGAGGCGTCCGCCCGGCGCTCGAGCGCCGCCGCGACCGCCTTTCGGTAAAGCGTCGGCAGGCCCGCGTCGGCGATCGCCTCCAGCGGCGCCCACCAGCCCTCGCCGACCGGATCACAACCGACCATGATGTCGAGTTCGAGCGCGAAATGGGTGAAGAGATGGCGGACGCTGGCCAACGGCTTGCCCGACTGTCGCGGTTCGTCGGTCCAATCCGGACCCGGAAGCGCGGCCATTCCGCCCAGCACGCCGCTAGGCGGCCGTCGAACCAGCCAGACCGCGCCATTCCGCTCGATCCACCAGGCGGTTCCGAAGCGCTTCGGTCGAACCTTCCGCGCTTTTCGAACTGGATAGTCTTCGGGCCGCCCCCGGGCGATGGCGCGGCAGCCGGAGTGCAACGGACAAGCCCCACAGCGCGGCTCTCGCGGCAGGCAGATGGTCGCGCCGAGGTCGATCATCGCCTGGACGAGATCGCCCGCTGGCCCGGTCGCGACGATCGCCGCCATGCGCCGCTCAAGATCGGCACGACCGGGATTGGTGATGGCGTAATAGCGGCTCAGCACCCGCTCGACATTGGTGTCGACCGCGCCCGCCGGCTCGCCGAATGCGATCGCCGCGATCGCAGCCGACGTGTAGTTGCCGATTCCGGGGAGCTGGCGCAGTTCGGCGGCAGTGGTCGGGAATCGGCCCCTTTCCGCGACCACCCGCGCGCACGCCACGAGGTTGCGGGCCCTGGCATAATAGCCCAGCCCCGCCCATTCGGAGAGAATGTCCTCCTCCCGCGCCGCGGCGAGCGCCTCGAGCGTCGGCCAGCGGGTCACGAACCGAGCGAATCTGGGGATAACCGCGGCCACACTGGTCTGCTGCAGCATGACTTCGCTGAGCCACACGCGATAGGGATCGGGCGCAGCCGAACCGGGCGGCGACCGCCACGGCAAGGGCCTGAACTTATCCACATAATGTTGGATCAGGCGCGTCACATCATTGGCGGTCACCGGGGCGCTATGGCATGGTCGGGCGCGATGGCGAAGCGCAGACAGGACGGTAAGGACAGCGAGCGCAGCTGCCGGCCCCGCGCCGCGGGTGACCTGATCGCTGCGGTCGGCGGCCTCTCGTTCCGGCGCTTCGGTTTCGTCCAGAGCGCGATCGTCAGCCGCTGGTCCGAGATTGTCGGCGAACGCTACGCCAAAGTCTCCTCGCCCGAATCGATTCGCTTTCCCTCCGGGCGCAAGTCGGGCGGTACGCTCACCTTGCTCGTCGAAGGCGCCCACGCGCCGCTGATCCAGCATCTGGGGCCCGCGATCGTCGAGCGCGTCAACCGCTTCTTCGGCTATGCCGCGGTTGATCGACTGGCGTTTCGGCAGGGCAAGCAGCCGGCGAGCAGGCCACCGGTGCCGCGGACCGAGCTGGCGCCGATCCCCAAGGAGCTTGGCGAAGGGCTGCGCGAAATCGTCGATCCCGAACTTCGGGCTTGCCTTGAATCGCTGGCCGCGCGAATTGCCGCGAGTAGCGGTGTCCCGGCGCTAGTCGATCGGGGTACGAGCGACCTTCCAATGATCAATCGGAGCACGATCAAGCCATGAAGCCTTCCTCCTTTCTCGCCGGAGCGGTCGCCGTGATCGCCATCGCCGGCTGCAATTCCAACGCCGGCGATGCCGCGACCGGCAATTCGACCACGCTCGAGCAGGTCGCACCGCCCAAAAACGGCGACTGGAGCCAGGTGTACAGCGCGACCGACAAGGGCGGGATGCTGATGGGCAATCCCGAGGCCAAGATCCGGCTGATCGAATATGGCTCGCTGACCTGCCCTCACTGCCGCGAGTTCGACGAGAAGGGCGCCCCGACGCTGATCGAGAAGTATGTGAAGAGCGGCCAGGTTGCGTGGGAATTCCGCAATTACGTGCGCGACCCGATCGACCTCGCGGCGACCCTGATCGCCCGGTGCAACGGCCCCAAAATCTTCTTTCCGCTGACCCGCGCGCTGTTTCACGACCAGGCGCAGTGGACGGCGAAGATTCAAGGGCTGCCGGCCACCCAGCTCGACGCGATCCAGAAGATGCCGCCGACGCAGCTGTTCCTCGAGCTGGGCAAGGCCGCGGGATTGCAGGAGTTCGCGGCGGCTCGGGGCGTGCCCGTGGCCAAGAGCACGCAATGTCTGAGCGATGAGAATGCGGTCAATCAGCTGGTCCAGATGACCAGCGACGCGACCACCGAATTCCCCTCTTTCCCGGGCACGCCCACCTTCATCCTCAACGGCACATTGCTCGACAAAACCGCCACCTGGGAGACGCTCCAGCCGCATCTTCAGACGGCGCTCGGCGAGCGCGGCTAGAGCCGCGGAAGGGCGGTAGCGGCGTTGCGCATTCGGCGGCTCAAGCTCACCGGTTTCAAGAGCTTCGTCGAGCCCGCCGAACTGCGCATCGAGCCGGGGCTGACCGGGGTCGTCGGCCCCAATGGCTGCGGTAAATCCAATTTGCTCGAGGCGATCCGCTGGGCGATGGGCGAATCCTCGCCCAAGTCGCTGCGCGGCGGCGGCATGGAAGACGTCATCTTCGCCGGCACCGCGACCCGCCCGCCGCGCGATTTCGCCGAAGTCTCGATCCTCGTTGATCGCGAGGCCGGCGGCGATCACCTAGGCGGTGAGAGCGAAGTCACCCGCCGGATCGAGCGCGGCGCCGGTTCCGCCTACCGGCTCGATGGCCGCGACGTGCGCCAGAAAGACGTGTCGCTATTGTTCGCCGACGCCGCCACCGGGGCTCATTCGCCGGCGCTGGTCAGCCAGGGCAAGATCGGCGCGGTTATCGCCGCCAAGCCGGTCGAGCGCCGTTTATTGCTCGAGGAAGCGGCGGGCATTTCGGGCCTCCACGCGCGGCGCAAGGATGCCGAGCAGAAGCTCCGCGCCGCCGA
>JANNDN010000112.1:0-7969 GCA_031387795.1 Sphingomonas sp. | reverse complement strand
GTCGAACTCATGTTGATGATCGATCCGCCGCCCGATCGGGCCATCAGCGGAAGGGCATATTTGCAGCCCAGGAAGACCCCGTCGCTCATCACCGACTGGACCTTGCGCCATTGCTCTAGGGTGGTTTCCTCGGGGTCGGCGACGACCACGATACCGGCATTGTTGACGAGGATGTGGAGACCGCCGAACCGTTCCTCGACCGCGGCGATCGCGGCCTTCCAATCGTCTTCCGAGGAGACGTCGTGGTGGAAGCCGGAAGCATTGTCCCCGATCTCCGTCGCGACTTTGTTCGCGGCGTCGAGGTTGATGTCGCACACCAGCACTCTGGCGCCCTCTGCGGCGAGCAGGCGGCAATCCTCCGCGCCCAGCCCTGATCCGCCCCCGGTCACCAGCGCGACCTTGCCTTCAACGCGTCCCATAGCCGATCTTTCCTTGGCAGCCTGTCGCTTATATTAGGCCCGCAGGCGGCTTGACTTGTCAAAGTAAAAACAATCATGCTTGTTTTTTTCCGGTAAGGCGGTGGGTGGATGCCGAGCGCGATCAAGACAGTAAGAGCGCAGGCGGCGGAGCCGACCCACCAGGCGCTCAAAAGCGCTCAGACCCGGGCCCGCCTGATCGAGGCGACCATCAGCTGCCTGGTCAAGTTCGGCTATTCGGGCACGACCACGCCCAAGGTCGCTGCGGAAGCAGGCCTGTCGCGCGGCGCGATGCTCCACCATTTCGAGAACGGCGGCGCGCTGATGCAGGCGACCATCGCCGAACTGCTCGACCGCCGGCTGCGCGCATTCCGCCGCGCGGTGGGCAGTCCGTCGAGCGACGTCCGGACGCTCGTCCGCACCTATTGGAAGCAGCTGCTTAGTCCGGCCTTCGCGGCCTTTATCGAGCTCGCGATCGCCGCCCGCACCGATCGCAGCCTGGCGCGCATTCTCGAGCCGGCGCAGACCGACTTTCGCGACCGCTGGTACGAGCTCGCCGTCCAGCTATTCCCCGCCTGGCAGGAGGATCGGGAAGCGTTCGACCTCGCGCTCGCTCTGACCCAGAATACGGTCGAGGGAATGGCGATCAACCGACTCATTCACGGCTGCGACGAAGCGATGATCGACCCGGTGCTCGATAATCTGGAGGCGCAGATCATCGCGCTTCGCCCCGAAACGAAGGGCTAGACTTGCGCCGCCACGCCCCACCGGATGCCGCGGCGCAGGATTTCGGTGAATTCGGGATAATCCCAGCTGCACCGCTGGACCGTCGGCCAGAAATTGGCCAGCGGGCGAAGGTCATAATGGCCGCGGCAATGGCCGAGCGAGCAATAAAGCACCGCGCCGGCGCCGACCGGCCTCAGATAGAGGATCGGCACCTGCTGGGCCGCGAAGTCGGGGTTGGCGAAGTCGTCGAACGTGCCGCCACCGAAATCACTGTGCATCAGCGTCTCGATGTCCGCGGTGACCGCGCACAAATAGAGCTCGTCGAGGGTGGTGAAGCTGCGCATCCCGCGGGTCAGCTCATGGTCCTTGCTGACCTCGACCTTGAACGGCTCGATCGGCGGATGGCCGGTGAAGCGGGTTCCCAGCAGCACCATGAAATCGGGCGCCTCGTCGGGCGTCTCGACCTTGCCGGCGGCGTCGAAGCGAAGGATCGAATTGGTACCGTGAAGCGCGAGCCAGCGGCCCCCACGTTCGAGGAAGCGGGTCAGCGCGGCGACCTCGTTCGGTTCGGGCATCAAATCGCAGGTGTAGGTGATCAGAAGGTTCGCGGTCTCCAGCCGCTCGACGTTCGAAAAATCCATCGCCGCCGTCGTCCGGATTTCGGGAACTTCGGCGAGCAGCTTCAACAGCTCCAGCCGAGCGAAATCCACGTCGTGATATTTGCCTGCGGCGATCAAATGGATCTGCATGGCTCTCGTCCCGCTCCTACACGCGCGAGACTAGGGTAATGGCCGGGCGCGGCAAGGGGCCATTGGCGGGCGTCCGCGTGCTCGATCTGACCAGCGTGCTGATGGGCCCTTATGCGACGCAGATCTTCGCTGACCTCGGCGCCGACGTGATCAAGGTCGAGGATCCACGCGGCGACACCACCCGCTTTCTTCCGCCCGGCCCGTCGAGCGACCGCGGCGCGATGTTCGTCAATCTCAATCGCGGCAAGCGCAGCCTCGCGCTCGACCTCAAGAAGCCAGAAGCGCGCGAAGCCCTGCTCGAACTCGCGCGCAACGCTGACGTCTTCATCCATTCGATGCGTGCGGGGGCAATCAAGCGGCTGGGCCTCGATTATGAGGCGGTACGCGCCGCCAACCCCGCCATCATCTACGCCAATCTCTATGGGTTCGGCCGCGCCGGGCGCTACCGCGACTTTCCGGCTTATGACGATATCGTCCAGGCCGCCTCGGGCCTCGCCGACCTCCAGGCGCGGCTCAACGGCGGCGAGCCGGCCTATCTCGCGACGGTCGTCGCCGACAAGGTCGCGGGGCTGAGCGCCGCTTACGCCGTCTGCGCAGCTTTGTTCGCTCGGGAAAAAGGCGCCGGCGGGCAGGAAATCGAAGTCCCGATGTTCGAGACGCTCGCCAGCTTCGCCTTCGCCGAACATCTGTGCGGATCGCTCTACGACCCGCCGCTCGGTCCGCCCGAATATCCCCGGGTCGTCTCGCCGCAGCGCCGCCCCTACCGCACCCGCGACGGCTTTCTCGCGGTGATGATCTATACCGACCAGCATTGGCGCGCCTTTTTCGAGGCGATCGGCCATCCCGACTGGTCGACCGACCCGATGTTCGCCGACATCTCTAGCCGCACGCGCAACATCGGCACCGTCCTCGGCCGCCTCGTCGACATCCTCGCCGAACGCAGCAACGACGAATGGATGGCGGTTTTGACCGAGGCGCAAATTCCGGCGATGCCGATCCTCAGCCTGACCGATTTGCTCGACGATCCGCACCTCGCCGAAGCCGGCTTCTGGGTCGAGCGTGACACGCCCGACGGCCGCGCCCGCTTCCCCGCGATTCCGACCACTTTCTCTGCCACCCCAGGGGAGATCGGAGATCCCGGTCCCGCCCATGGCGCCGACGGCGAGGCGATCCTCGCCGACGCGGGCTTCAATGACGAGCGCATTGCCGGGCTGAGGGAATCGGGAGCCTTGCGCGGATGCTAGGCGGGGTCGAAGAGCAGGATCGGCTCGGCACCGCCGCGATCGATTCGGGCGCGGACCGCGAGCCCGATCGGCACCGCCTCCAGCCCCTCGACCCGGCTCATGATCCGCGGGCCCTCGGCAAGGTCGACCAGCACGACATTATAGGGCGTTTCGGGCGGGCGCGGATGAACGAGGGTCGCCGAATAAACCGTCCCCTCGCCGCTCGCCTCGATCCACTGCCACGCTTTATCGCCGGTGCCGGGCTCGGCGGTGCGCGGCGGGAAGAAGCAGGCCCCGCTCATGTTCGCGCGCTGGAGGAGGAAACGGCCCTTGCCGAGCGCTTGGCGCCACTCTTCTTCGGGTCCCATGCGCCAAGCCTATGGCGGGTGCGCGGGGGCGTCAAATGAGAGCGCCCGACGCGGTCATCGCGGGCGCCGCGACCTTCGGCATCGGCGAGTGCCCCGGATACACGTCGCTGGAAATGGCGGCGCAGGCGGCGCTCGCCGCGCTCGACGACGCGGGGATCGCGCTAGCCACGGTCGACGGCCTGTGGGTGTGCCTTCCCGACGACATGTTCGCCGGGCTCAGCCTCGCCGAGCATCTCGGGATCGAGCCCAATTTCACCGACTGCAACCGCACCGGCGGGTCGGCGCCGGTCAGCCATCTCGTCACCGCGGCCTTGGCGCTCGAAGCGGGTCTCTGCGATGTGGCGCTGCTCGCTTACGGATCGAACCAGCGCAGCGCGGCTGGAAAACTGGCAAGCCCGGCGCGACCGAGCCCGTTCGAGGCGCCTTTTCGCCCGCTCTTCCCGGCCAGCTGTTACGCCCTCGCGGCGGCGCGGCATATGCACGAATATGGCACGACTCGCGAGCAGCTCGCGGCCGTCGCGGTCGTCGCCCGGCAATGGGCCAACACCAATCCCGAGGCATTTGCGAAGGGCGCATTGTCGGTCGACGACTGCCTCGCCTCGCGAATGATCAGCGACCCGCTCTCGAGGAGCGATTGCTGCCTAGTTACCGACGGCGCCGCCGCGATCGTGCTAACCCGCGCCGACCGCGGGCGAGACTCGCGCCGGCCGAGCGTTCGGCTGCTGGGCGCGGCCGCCGCGACGACCCACCATCACATCAGCGCAATGCCCGATCTTACCCGCACCGCCGCGGCGCAATCGGGGCCGCGCGCATTCGCCCAGGCCGGCCTCGGCCCGGCCGATGTCGATGTCGTCCAGCTCTATGACGCTTTCACCATCAACACGGTCCTGTTTCTCGAAGACCTCGGCTTTTGCAAGAAGGGCGAGGGCGGGCCGTTCGTCGCCAGCGGCGCCATCGCCCCGGGTGGGAGCCTTCCGGTCAACACCAATGGCGGCGGACTGTCGTGCGTTCACCCCGGCATGTACGGACTGTTCGCGCTGGTCGAGGGCGTGCGCCAGTTGCGCGGCGATGCGGCCAATCCGATCGCGGGCGCCGAAGTCGCGCTCGTCCATACCAACGGCGGGACCCTGTCGAGCCAGGCGACCGCGATCCTCGGCCACGCGGCCTGACGAAAGGGAGATCATGGCCGAAGCTTACATTGTCGAAGCATTGCGCACCGCGGGGGGCAGGCGCGGCGGCGCACTCAAGGACTGGCACCCCGCGGATCTCGGCGGCGCGGTGATCGATGCGCTGCTCGAGCGCAGCGGAATCGACCCCAAAGCGGTCGAGGACGTGATCGTCGGCTGCGTCAGCCAGATCGGCGAACAGAGCTTCCACATCGGGCGCAATATCGTGCTCGCGTCCAACCTGCCCGAGAGCGTACCCGCGGTCAGCATCGATCGTCAGTGCGGAAGCTCGCAGCAATCGATCCACTTCGCCGCGCAAGCGGTGATGAGCGGGACCCAGGACGTGGTCATCGCCGCCGGGGTCGAGAGCATGACCCGCGTGCCGATGGGAACCCCGACCATGCTTGCGCTGCAGGCGGGGATCGGAGTGGGTCCGTGGAGCGAGCGCATCAAGGATCGCTTCGGGGTTGCCGAGTTCAGCCAGTTCACCGGCGCGCAGATGATCGCCGAACGCTACCAGATGACCCGCGAGGCGCTCGATGCGTTCGCGCTCGACAGCCATCGCAAGGCCGCTGCCGCGACCGAGGCCGGCGCCTTCGAGCGCGAGATCGTGCCCGTCGCGGTGCTCGACGAAGAAGGGCGCGAGCAGCTGCACACCAAGGACCAGGGCATCCGCTACGACGCCACGATGGAGAGCCTGGGGTCGCTCAAGACGCTGAGTCCCGGCGGCGTGATCACCGCCGGCAACGCCAGCCAGATTTGCGACGGGGCGTCGGCGGTGCTGGTGGTCAGCGAACGTGCGTTGAAGGCGCATGGCCTCAAGCCGCTCGCCCGGATCGACAGTCTCGCGGTCACCGCGGGCGATCCGGTGATCATGCTGATGGAACCGATCCCGGCAACGGCACGGGCACTCGAGCGCGCCGGGCGGCGGATCGAGGATATCGACTTGTTCGAGGTCAATGAGGCTTTCGCGCCGGTGCCGATGGCGTGGCTACGCGAGACCGGAACCGACCCGGCCCGGCTCAACGTCAACGGCGGCGGAGTCGCGCTCGGCCATCCGCTCGGCGCGACCGGCGCGAAGCTGATGGCGACCCTCGTTCATTCGCTTCGCGCGCGGGGCAAGCGCTTCGGTCTGCAGACGATGTGCGAGGGCGGCGGGATCGCCAATGCGACAATCATCGAGGCCCTCGATTGACGAGGGCCGACGTCCTAGTCGTCGGAAGTGGCCACGGCGGAACGTCGGCGGCGATCGCACTTCGCCAGCTCGGGTTCGAGGGGACGGTCGCGATCGTCTCGGCCGATCCCGATTTGCCCTATGAGCGGCCGCCTTTGTCGAAAGATTATCTGGCGGGCGAGAAGGGCTTCGAGTCGATCCTGCTCCGCCCCGCGAATTTCTGGTCCGACAAATCGATCGAGCTGATCGCGGATGAGGAAATCGTGGCGATCGATCCCGTCGCGCACCTCGCCACCGCCGCGTCGGGTCGACCGTTCTTCTATAACCATCTCATATGGTCGGCGGGCGGGGTCCCGCGCCGGCTGACCTGCGACGGGCACGACCTTCAAGGCATCCACACGATCCGCGACCGGGCCGATGTCGATCGGCTGCGCGGCGAGCTCGACGGAGCGCATCATGTCGTCGTCATCGGTGGCGGCTATATCGGTCTCGAAGCCGCGGCGTCGCTGACCAAGCTGGGCAAGCATGTGTCCGTGCTCGAAGCCACGGGCCGCCTGCTCGAACGCGTCGCCGCCAAGCCGATCTCCGACTTTTTCGCCGCCGAGCATCGGCGTCACGGGGTCGAAATCCACCTTGGCGCCAATGTTGTTTGCCTGGAAGGCGAGAGCGGCCGCGTCGTCCGCGCGATGCTTGCCGACGGAACGACGATCGCAGCCGATCTGGTCATCGTCGGAATCGGGATCGTGCCCCGTATCGCCCCGCTCGAACAGGCCGGGGCCGACTGCCCGAACGGGGTCGCGGTCGACCCGCTGTGCCGGACCACGATCCCCGATGTCTATGCGATCGGCGATTGCGCACTTCACCGCAATCGCTTCGCTCCCGACCACCCGGTACGCGTCGAATCCGTCCAGAATGCCGCCGACCAGGCGAAGGTCGTCGCGCTCGACATCCTCGGCCGGCCCGAACCCTATGTCGCGACGCCGTGGTTCTGGTCGAACCAATATGATGTGAAGCTCCAGACGGTGGGGCTGAGCACAGGTTATGACGACGCGCTGGTCCGCGGCGACCCGGCAACCGGGCGGTTCAGCGTCATCTATCTCGCCGACGGCGCAGTGATCGCGCTCGACTGCGTGAACATGGTCCGGGACTATGTCCAGGGGCGGGCGCTCGTCGAAAATCGGGCGCGGGTGGCGCCGGAGCGGTTGACCGATCCCGACGTCGCGCTCAAATCGCTCTTCCTCCAGGACTGATCATGCCAACCATCCACGTCACCACCCGCGAGAACGAGCACCGCGAGGTCGCCGCCGAAACCGGCAAGTCGCTGATGGAAAATCTCCGCGATGGCGGGATCGACGACATCCTCGCTTTGTGCGGCGGCAATTGCTCGTGCGCGACCTGCCACGTTCATGTCGCGCGCGGCTGGCTCGACAAGCTGCCCCCGATGAGCGCCGACGAGGACGATCTTCTGGACAGCAGTGATGCGCGCCAGGACAATAGCCGATTGTCGTGCCAGATCCCGGTGAGCGACGCGCTCGACGGGCTCGAGGTGACGGTCGCGCCCGAGGATTGATCGAACTCGGATGACCATTGCAACCATTCTCGCGCTCGCCGCGGCGCCGACGGAGATCGTGGTCACCGGGCGCGCTTTGCCACCGCTCGTGACCGCCAGCCCGTCGCGCGTGGTGCTCGACCGCACCGCACTTGGTCGCGTGGCGAGCTTGCGGCTCGAACATGCGCTCGCCGACGTGCCCGGAATCCAGACCTTCCGCCGCGCCGACAGCGGATCGGCGCATCCGACGACCGCCGGCCTGACCGCGCGCGGGCTCGGCGGCAATGCCTCGAGCCGGATGCTGTTGGTGGTCGACGGCGTTCCCCAGTCCGACCCGTTCGGCGGCTGGGTCGACTTCCCGCTCTATTCATTGGGCCGCATCGGCAGCATCGCGATCGAGCGCGGCGGCGGCCAATCGCGCTGGGGCAGCGGGGCGATCGCCGGGACGATCGAGATTGCCAGTCGCGGACCCGGCGACGGACCGGCGCTGTCGGCCTTGGCGCGAGCCGGGAGCCGCCAATCGCTCGAGCTGTCGGGCGACGTCATCCTCGGCGGTTCGCGGGCCTATCTTCTTGCCGGGGCCGCCTTGCGCAGATCC
>JANNDN010000111.1:0-6955 GCA_031387795.1 Sphingomonas sp. | reverse complement strand
GTCGCGACGGTCGAGCGCGGGTTGCGGGACGTCGTCTTCTGCTCGATCGAGATCGCCGGCGAGAGGCCGTCGATATGCTCGACATCGGGCTTCTGCATCATCTCGAGAAACTGGCGCGCGTAAGCCGACAGAGATTCGACGTAGCGCCGCTGGCCCTCGGCATAAATGGTGTCGAAGGCGAGGCTCGACTTGCCCGAGCCCGAGAGGCCGGTGACGACCGTCAGACTCTCGCGCGGGATGTCGACATCGACCCCCTTGAGGTTGTGCTCGCGGGCGCCGCGGACGGAAATGTTCTTCAGCATAAGTCTAGCTTCGTTCCATTTATGTTCTGATTAGCGCCGGCCATGCCCGATGGTCAACGCGGGCCGTGCAATATGGGTGCGGGACCTGAAAATGCGAGCGCCGCCATCCTGGCCCCGCCCAGCGAACCGCAGTACATCCAGCTCAAACACCAAGGGGGGTGAAATGAACCGAACATTCCTGTGCCTGGGCGCGCTCGTCGCGAGCAATTTGTCAACGGCGGCCTTGGCCGTTCCGACGGACATCGTCGTCCGCGTGCTTGCCCGCGATGGCAAGCTGGTCGGCAATCCGGCGGGCGGCGCCTCGGTCGTCATCCGTGATACGCTGACCAACGTCGTGCTTGCCTCGGGCAAGACAATCGGCAGCTCGGGCAATACCGACGCGCTGGCGGTTGCTCCGCGCACCGACCAGACAATCATCACCGGGCCCGGCGACGCCGAGTTCGCGGCCACCATCGACCTCAAGCAGCCGCGCCGGATCACGGTCGAGATCGGACCGCCCGGGCTCGGCGCCTATGGCGGAAGCGCCGCCAGCCAGACGCAATGGGTGCTGCCCGGAAAATCACCCTATGGCCGCAACGGCTGGATGCTCACTTTGCCCGGCTTCATGGTCGATTTCCTGAAACCCGCGCGGCACCAGGAGGTCGCCAAAGGCCCGGCGTCGGTCCCGATCGAGGCCAATATCGTGCTGATGTGCGGATGCCCGCTCGCGGTCGGCGGGATCTGGGATCCGACCAAGTTCGAGATCGATTATGCCGTCACCCGGAAAGGCGTGCCGGTCGCGCGCGGGGCGCTGCGCTATGGTGGAAAGCCCAATCGCTTCGTGGGCGCGTTCACTGCGGCGGATGTGGGTGTGTACGATATCGTCGTCACCGCCTTTGACCCGGCAAGCGGCAACAGCGGCGTGGCGGAGACCACGTTCGAGGTCGACTGATCGAACAGGCCCGCCCCTGATTCAGGCGAAACACGGCAGCGGCTGGTCGAAGAGCCGGCAATCAAAATGTCGACAAATTTCCAGGAAAATGCAGGATGCCCCGGCTTGCGGCACGAATCGACCACCTGGCGTACCCGTCGGGTTTGTTCGGGGGGATTTATGGCTGCTCGGTTTCATGCCCTTTTGTCGGCAAGCGTTTCGCTGATCGCGATTGCCGTTCCAACCACTGCGATGGCCGCCAATTCGGGCGGGGTTCGCCAGCAAGACGCCGGCGCCGACGCGATCAACATTTACGAGCTTGCGGCGGCCGATCCGCTGACCCGGTTCGGCGCGGTCGCGACCGACATCAATCCTGGCGGCGCGGCGACCGCGACCGTCATTGTCAGCTGCGCCGAATCGGCGACGTGCGCGAATTACGGAGCGATCGAGCAATCGGCGGTTGGTCTTGCCAGCGCCCGCAATCTCATCGACGTGGATGGCAGCCAGGAGCTGATCGCGATCGCTTTGGCGAGCGGCAGCGCGGCGTTCGCGAGCGCGACCATCGACACCGCGATCTGGCAGTTCGCGTCGGCCTCGGGTGCGGCGGCGAACGCGCTGTCGGTCGGCGGACTCCTCGATCTGTCGGTCGCCGCGCACGCTTATGCCAGCGACGGGAAGGCAAGCGCGTTCGCGATCTTCCACGACGGCATCGTCCAGTCGGCGCTCGGAGCGACCGCCGATGCCGATCTGATCGTGGTCGGAGAACTCGCGATCACCGCTTCGGCCGAGGCCAGCGGGACCTCGGCGCTGGCCGCGGCGCATCTGGATCACGGCGTCGTGCAACAGGTCACCGGCACCCACGCTCAAGCCAGCGTCGACAATGACGGCACGCTCGAGATCGCGGCTTTGGCGCTGGCCGAGGGCAGTCACGCTCATGCGGCCGCGGGAATCTCGACCGCCATCGCCCAGCACGCGAACGGGGCCGAGGCGGCGGTCGATGTGTCGAACAGCGGGACGCTCCTGATCGGCGCCGATGTGCTTGCTTATGCCTCGGGCGATGGCAGCGGCTTCGACGCGCTCGCGCAGGCCAGTGTTCTGGCCGGAATCGACCAGGCCGCCTTCGGAGGTGTGGCAAGCGCCAGGGTGAGCAACGCTGCGGACGGGCGACTTGCGATCGACATTGCGGCGAAGGCGGTCGCGAGCGACGAGGATGGCGATGCCATTGCCTACGCCCAAATCGGGGTCGCCGCGATCCATCAGCAGGTTGAGGGGGTGAAGGGCGGAGCCGAGGCCGCAATCACCAACACCGGCACGATTCTGATTTCGCTCGATGCGTTCGCGTCTGGCGGGGGCGACGCTCAGGCGACCGCCAATGCGTCGGGGGTCGTGTGGCAGGATGTTTCGGGCAATGGCGTTGTGGCGGCAGGCCTCGAAAATGACGGACTGATCGACATCGACGTGTCGGCGGCGGCCAGCGGCGGCGACGGAGCGCTTGCGGTCGCGCGACTGAACTTCATGCTTCAGGATGTCGCGGCGGGATCGTTCGGCACCGGCTCGGGACAAGCGGTGGCGGATTTTGCCAACGCCGGCACGATCGACATCGGGCTGATCGCTGTGGCCAATGGAAACGCCAATGCGACGGGGGTCGCCGAGATTGGGTTGGGTCTGGTCCAGCAAGCCTATGGAACGATCATCGACGTCGGCATCGACAATGGCGGCGACCTGCTGTTTTCGGCCGACGCCAGTGCGGTCGCGCAGTCGGGGCCGGCCGCGGCGCTGGCGGGGATCGAGCGCGGGATATTGCAGGTCGCGCGCCCGCTCGGCGACGAAGCCGAAGCGGAGATCGATCTCGACAATGACGGCCTCATCGCCATGGCCGTGGCGGCGCACGCCGCGGGAACCGTCGCCTTCGCCAACGCCTCCATCGACCATGTCGTCTCGCAGGTCGTCGAAGGCAGCGGCGATGCCTTGGGCTCAGTCGGAATCGACAATGGAGGGATCATCGACATCGCCGCCAGCGCGGTCGCACTCGGCAGCGCCAGCGCTTATGCCTCCGCGCATCTCGGCAATGGTTTCATCTTCGGCCTGACCGCGGCGATCTTTCAGCTGGTCGAGGCCGATGGCGGCGGCACGGCCGCTTTCGCCAACAGCGGAACGGTCAATATCGAAGGTCACGCCGAGGCGATCGCGGCCAGCGACAGCGGTTTTGCCTTTGCCAGCGTGTTGGGCTTCGGCGGGCTCACCCAGATCGTGATCGCGGTTTCGGAATCGACCACGACCGGCATCCCGACCGACGACGGAGGTATTCGCGCCATCGCGACCCAGACCCGATCCGGCCCGGCGAGCGCGATCGTTACCAACAGCGGGATCATCGACGTCGGGGTCAGCGCTCAGGCAGTCGCCGGCGGCCGCGCCGAGGCGGTCGCCTCGCTCGCCAACGGCATCGTCCAGATCGCCGACGGATCGAGCGTCGACGTGAGTTTCAGCAATGTCGGGACGATCGCGTTTCACGCCACTGCGTCCGCGACCGGCGGCGGCCCGGTGCAGGCGCTGGCCAATGCCCCCGCCATCGATCAGATCGCTTTCTCGCTGAACGGTAGCCTGGTCGTCACCCAGACGACCGCGGGCGCAACCATCTCGAGCTTCCGCACCGAGCCTGCGGGGCCAGCGTCGGTCGCATTCCTCAACGAGGGTGACATCTTCATCGAAGCCAATGCCCACGCCGTCGGCGGCAGCCTGTCCACCGGCTCGGTGCCGCTGTCGGCGGTGGCGTTCGCATTTGCCGATCGGCTGTTCCAGCGCGCGGTGGGCGTGGATGCATCGGCATCGATCCACAACAGCGGGACCATCGTCGTCGCCGCGCAAGGCGATGCGACCGGACCGGCAACCGCGCGAGTCCTGTCCACCGGAGGTCTGGTGCGTCAGTTCGCGACCGATCTTGCCTTCGAGCATCGCATCGAGAGCTATCCCTCCGGCGGGCTTGTCACCGGGGATTCGCAGCCGTTTGGCCTGGCGCACGTCGAGATCGTCAACGACGGCGTGATGGTGCTCGACCTCGCCGCGGAGGCCAATGGCGGATCTCGCGCGACCGCCGCAATTATCGGTACCGGAGTCACCCAGAGCGCGCTCGGCGCGACCGCCGAAGCGTTGTTCGCGAACTTCGGCACCATAGCGTTCGAGGCGTCGGCGATCGCCGAGGGGAGCTCAGCCTTCGCCACCGTCTATCTCGTCGGAATCGACCAGAACGCATCCGCGATCCACAATCACTTTACACAGGTGTCGCATGTCGTCTCGACGGGGACGAAAAGCGGGGTCCCGACGACGCTTGTGACCACCAGCTTCACAAGCTTCAGCGAGTTTGCGGGCAAAGCCACGGTCAGCCTGATCAATGACGGGGTCATTGACGTTCGCGCATCCGTCATCGCGCGCGGCGGCTCGAACGCTTTGGCGTCTGTTCCCGAAGCCTATCTGGTGCGACAATATGCCGCCGGCGATACCGCCTCGGCACTAATCGACAATGACGGCGTGATGATCCTCGTGGTCGCTGCCGACGCAGTCGCGGACGGCAGCGCGGTCGCATCGGCGGTGGTCAGTCAGGGCGTCGCGGTCAGCGTCACTGCCGGCCAATCGGCCGACATCGATTTCGCCAATAGCGGCACGATCCTGATGATGGCGGAGGCCAGCGCACATGGCAGTGACAGCGCTTCACCCGACCACGCGCGCGCTCACGCTTTCGTTGCCGGCGTTTCGCTCAAGGCCTTGAGCGCGGAGGACGGGGAAGGAGCTCGGGTCGCGGTCGAGAATGACGGCCACATTTCGGTCGTCGGAATGGCCGCGGCCGCGGGGGAGTTGAGAGCTTCGGCTTACGCGACGGCCGTACATGGAATTGACGCATTGGCCGTTGTCATCGGGGACGGCGACGCGTCGATCACCTTTGGAAACTCGGGCAGCATCGGGGTCATTGCAAGCGCTTCAGCTGTTGCGGACGTGGCGGCAGTTGCAACAGCTTTGGCGGTCGGCGGGATCGTTGGCTTTGCGACTGCTCTGGGTGTCGGTGACGCGTCGGTGGAACTAAGCAATAGCGGCTCGATTCAGGTCGTCGCGCAAGCGCTGGCGGAGGCCGAAACCTTTGCCGCCGCGCTCGCGATCGGTTTGACCGGCGTGAATGTTTTTGCGCATGCCGCAACCGGGGACGCGGCGGCGTCGCTGGTCAATAGCGGCGCCATCGATGTGTTTGCTCTTGCCTCGGCCGAGGCAGCGGTCGCCTTTGCAACCGCGGCGGGCGGCGCAAGTCTGCTGAGCGGGGCAATCTTCGAGTCCGTGGTCGCCGCGCATGGCGATGCACAAGGTGTCTTCGTCAATGGCGATGACGCCGAAATCTCGATCGTTGCAAGCGCCCAGGCCGCGGGGTCGGCGTTGGCCCGCGGGCGCGCCTTTGCCGGGCCTGGTGTCGTCCAATTCATCTACGCCAGCGACGGCAATGGGGTCGGGCAATTGTTCAACGATGGCAGCATCTCGCTGCTCGCCCGAGCGGAAGCCGACGCGACGGGTTCCGCATTCGCCACGGCGGTGGCGATCAATGGCGTGATCCAGGCTGTTTTCGGCGGTTCGGGCGGGGACGCGTTGGGTTCGTTCACCAACCAGGGCGAAATCGCTATCGGCGTCGTGGCGGATGCAGCAGGCGCCAATTTCGTCAGTGCCGGGGCGTCGCTGACGGACGGTGTCGGGCAGGCCGGATTTGCCGTCGATGGCGATGTGGCATTGACGCTGCTGAACAGCGGAATCATCGACGAGATGATCGTCGGTCACGCCGTCGGTCAAACCGCGATTGCAGTGGCAAGTGTCCTGAACGGGGTGTTCCAGTCGGGCATTGCCATCAATGGCGGCGATGTCGCTGTGGACATCGAAAATTCTGGCACGATCGCCATACAGATGGAGGCATTGGCGACCGCTCACGAAACTGACGGCGTGGATCTGGCTGCCGCGGCCGTCACACTGATCGACGGCATTTTTCAATTGGCCTCCGCGGCGATCAACGTTGCATCTTTGATCGGCGATGGAGCCGTTCATGCCTCACTGGAAAATGACGGCAATATCGACATCGCCGCCCATGCCAGCGCGAACGCGTCGGACGTTGCGGTGGCGCACGCGAGTATTGGCCTGTCGTCGATCGGAGCGGGGATCCGGCAGTCGATCCTGGGTCGCCGAAGCGCGGTGGGAGAGCTTCACAACAGCGGCGAGATTTCGATTGCGGCAGTCGCCACCGCAGCGGCAATCGGACAGGCTGAAGCGATCGCGAATGTCCTCGGCATCAGCCAAGCGGTGGTCGCGATCGGGGGAACGGCAAATTCCGCATTGGCTTCAACCTCCTTCGGTAATTCGGCCGTGGCCGGTGAGCCGGCCAACCTTGCCAGCGCACTGTTCGATAATTCGGGCGTCTTGCAGGTGCTCGCCAAGGCCAGCGCCATCGCCTCGGGCATCGGATTGGCGCGGGCGCGGGCGACCGGCGTCCACCAATTCGTCGGCGGCGCCACCGAGGTCCTGTCCTTCGGCAACGGCGGGGAGGTGCGCGTGGCCGCCTCGGCGCTGGTCTCCGCGTCGCTCGCGACGGCCAGCGCCATTGCGGCTCAAGCCGTCGGCTATTCGGGCCAGGCCGCGGCCGGTGCCGCCTTGTTCGAGGGAGCGATCGTCAACAGCGGCACCTTGATTGTCAGTGCGGCGGTCGCGGCGGGTGGAACCGCCG
>JANNDN010000342.1:0-2860 GCA_031387795.1 Sphingomonas sp. | reverse complement strand
AGTTTTGCCGCAGGGCTGTTCGTCTATCCCGATCCGGGGCCGGTGCTCGCCAATACGGGACTAGAGAATCTCAAGTTCCTGACCCCGCTCTATCCGGGGGATTCGATGCGGGTCGAGCTTACGGTGCGCTCGAAGAGCCTCAAGAGCGAGGAGACGGGCGTCGTCCGCTGGGCGGTCGAAATCTTCAACCAGAAGGACGAATTGGTCGCGACCTACGATCTGCTGACGGAGAATTTGCCCTAGAAATCCCTCGTCATTGCGACCCCGGCCTTGAGCCGGGGGAGGCAATCCAGTTTCTTTGTTTGAGCTGGATTGCCGCGGCGCTTTCGCGCCTCGCAATGACGCTAGCGTGAGCCGATTTCGCCGATTGCTTCGTCAACCAGGCGGGCGTCGGTCGCGGAATCGCCGCGTTCGGCAATCAGTTTGGCCGCCGCGCTCGTCGCGGCGCGGGCGGCGACGCTGCGGAGTTGATCCACCGCGCTGCGCTCCTCCGCAGCGATTTTTTCCTCGGCCATGCGCTTGCGGCGTTCGACCAATGCGGTGGCGTCGGTCTCGGCCTTGGCGACGATTTCGCCGGCTTCGCGGGTCGCGCGCTCGAGCATCGCCTTGCGCTCTTTCTCGAGGCTTTTGGCCTTGGCTTCATATTCGGACCTGAGCGCCTCGGCCTCCTTGCGCAGCGTCTCGGCCTCGGCGAGCTGGGCGCGGATCTTGTCGATATTCGCGTCGAGCGCAGCGCCGATCGTCTTATGCGCTTTGGCCCAGAAGAACATGATCGCGAGCACTGCGATCATCGCCAGCGCGACCCAGCCGGTGGGGTCGAGTAGCAGCGCAGTCGGTTCGGCGTGAACCGTCTCGGCGCCGTGTTCGGCGGTCGCTTCTGCGGCGGCCGCGGCGATCATCAGGTTAAGCATCGGCCATCGCCGCTTTGACCGCCTTGGCAGCGTCCGCCTGAGCGACCTCGATCCCGGCGACCTTGCCGGTGATGTCGCGGGCGAGGTCGGCGGCCAGCGCCTCGATCTCCTTCATCGCATCGACCCGCGCCGCCCGAATGGCCGCCGCGGCCTTGTCGGTCTTGGCGGCGATGGCGGTGTCGGCCTTGACCAGCTTCTTCTCGGTCTGGCGGGCGCTATCGTCCTTGGCCGAAGCGGTCAGCTTGGCGGCCTCGGCGCGGCTGGCGTCCATGCGCTCGCGATAAGCGGTTTCGCTCGCGTCCGCGGCATGCCGTGCAGCTTCGGCGGCGGCGAGGTCGTTGGCGATCTGCTTGTCGCGCAAATCGACCGTCGACTGGATCCGGGGCAGCATGCCCTTGCCGATCCCGAAATAGATCGCGCCAAGCACCAGCGCCAGCCAGAAGAACTGGCTCAGCGCGACCTCGGCGAGCTGGTTGAGTTGCGGCATTGCGGCTTCCTCTTCGTCATTCCCGCGAAAGCGGGAACCTAGCCTTAGACGGCGTAGAGGATGATCATCGCGACGGCGAAGGCGATCAGGCCCAGCAGCTCGGCGGCGGCGAAGCCGATGAACAAGCGGCCCTGCTGACCGTCGGCTGCGGCCGGATTGCGCAGCGCGCCCTGAAGGAACGAGCCGAACACGTTGCCGACGCCCGCTGCTGCGGCGCCCACGCCGATCGCCGCGAGACCGGCACCGATGACCTTGGCTGCTTCGAGATCCATAATGTAACTCCTTGGTGTAAACTGTTGTTAGTGAAGGTTTTCCGCGTCGTTGATATAGAGCGACGTAAGCAACGCGAAGACATAGGCCTGGATTGCGCAGACCAGTAGCTCGAGCGCGCTAACCCCGGCGATGAAGATGAACGACAGCGCCGAAATGCCGATCGACATCGGGGTCATCGCCTGAATGCCCTGAATGATGAAATAAGCGAACACCTTGATCAGGATGTGCCCCGCGATCATGGCCACGAACAGCCGCAGCGCGAGGCTGAACGGGCGGACGAGGAAGCTCAGCAGCTCGACCACAAAGATGAAGGGGATCATCGGCCACGGCGTGCCGTGGGGCACGAACAGGCTGAAGAAATGAAAGCCGTGCTTCCAGAAGCCGACCGCGAGCACAATCCCGAAACTGATCAGCGCCATCACCCCGGTTACGGTGAACTGGCTGGTGACGGTGAAGGGGTGGACGCCCGGGATGATTCCGAACGGCATCATCCCGATCAGATTGGCGAACAGAATGAACATGAAGACGGTGAACACCCAGGGCACGTACTTGCGTCCCGCGGGTCCAACATTGGTGTCGAGCATGTTGGTGATGAAGCCGGTGACGCCCTCGACCGCCATCTGCCAGCGGCCGGGGATCAAGGCGCGCTTCATCCCACCGATCATGAACAGATACACGCACGCCAGGACGATCAGCATCCACAGTGCGCTGTTGGTGAACATGAAGGGGTCGCCCGGATTGCCCTGACCGATCACGGGATCGATCTGGAACTGGTGCATCGGGTCGATCTTGGTTTCGGCCGCCACTTTACTTCCCTGTGCCCAGATCATCATCCGGGCGCTTGTTTGCAACACGAAGAACGCTTCTGACGGCGAGGCCGAACCCAAGGAACAGCATCACCAGCATTACCCACGGCGTCGTACCCGCCCACCGATCGATCAGCCAGCCGATGAGGGCCGCGCCGAGCGGAAGGCCGACGAGGTCGGACAGGATCCGCATGCCCGCAGACTTGATGACGCGCTGCGATTCGGCAGACATGCGTCCCTCGGTCTGCCGCGCCTCCTCCGCCTTGATGCGATCGAGCCGCTGATCGAGCGATTCGAGCCGTGCACCGACTGGCCGGTGGTCGAGGCCGCCTTTGCCGAAGGGAAGGGGGTGTGCATGGTCACCGGCCACTTCGGCAACTGGG
>JANNDN010000315.1:0-2210 GCA_031387795.1 Sphingomonas sp. | reverse complement strand
CTCAGGCAAGCGGGTATCCGGCGGATTTCAACAGGTGGCGGGTCTCGGCCAGCGGCAGGCCGACGACGTTGGAGTAACTTCCGGCGATGTGGCGGACATAGACTTCGCCATAGCCTTGCAGTGCATAGCCGCCGGCCTTGCCGCGCCATTCGCCGAGGGCGGCGTAATGGTCGATCTCTTCGGGGGACAGGCGCTTGATGGCGATCATCGTCTCGACCAGTCGCTCGCGGATCCCGCCGCCGGGGAGCGCCAGCGCCACGGCGGTCATCACCCGATGCCGCCGCCCGCTGAGCAGCGCCATGCACCGGCGCAGCGTTGCCTCATCCTCGACCTTGGGCAGGATCCTCCGCCCAACCGCGACCACGGTATCGGCGGCGAGCACCAATGCGTCGGGATGCTGCGCGGCAACCGCTTGCGCTTTCTCGCGGGCGAGGCGCGCGGCATGGATTCGCGGCAATTCGCCCTTCACCACGCTCTCGTCGATATCGGCGGGCGCGACCGCGTCGGGAACGACCCCGATCCGCGCCAGCAGATCGAGCCGGCGCGGACTCGCCGAGGCGAGGATCAGCCGCATTGTGGAGGCTTAAGGGTTATAGCCGGGCGGGCCCGCGCGACCGGGCATGAAGCGGTAGGTGATCCGCCCCTTGGTCAGGTCGTAGGGCGTCATCTCGACCAGCACTTCGTCACCGGTGAGCACACGGATGCGGTTCTTGCGCATCTTGCCCGCGGTATGGCCGAGGACCTCGTGGCCGTTCTCCAGCTCGACTCGAAACATGGCGTTGGGCAGGAGTTCGACGACCTTGCCGCGCATCTCGAGGAGTTCTTCTTTGGCCAAGCTCGATCTTTCTTGTGAGGGACGAAGTCGGGGGGTGCCTTAGCCGCGAGGGCCTGAAATGGGAAGGCGAGGCCGGTCAGATGGTGAGGATGGTCGATCCGCTGGTCGCCCGGCCCTCGAGCGCGCGGTGCGCGTCCGCCGCCGCTTGCAGCGGAAACGACTGATTGACCTCAATCTTGACCTTGCCGTCGCCGACGATTGCGAACAGCTCCTTCGCGCTCTGCTCGAGCTGGGCGCGCGAGGCGGTGTAGGTGAAGAGCGTCGGGCGGGTCAGGTAGAGCGAGCCCTTCTGCGCCAGGATCGCGATGTTGAACGGATCGATCGCGCCCGAGGACTGGCCGAAGCTGACCATCACGCCGCGCGGGCGCAGGCAGTCGAGCGAGCGCAGGAAGGTGTCGCGACCGACCGAATCATAGACCACGGGCAGCTTCTCGCCGTCGGTCAGCCGCTCGACCTCGGCCACGAAACTGTGCTTCGAATAGACGATCGGGTGGTCGCAGCCGTGGGCCGCGGCGAGCTCGGCCTTTTCCTCGGTGCCGACGGTGCCGATGACCCGCGCGCCAAGCGCCTTGGCCCATTGGCACATGATCAGGCCAACCCCGCCCGCGGCGGCGTGGATCAGGATGGTGTCGCCCTTGGCCACCGGAAACACTGAGCGCAGGAGCATCTGCACGGTCATGCCCTGAAGCATCATTCCCGCGGCTTGCTCGGCGGTGATCGACTCGGGGAGCTTGACCAGCCGGTCGGCGTCGATCAGCCGCGCCTCGGCATAGCCTCCGATGGGGCCCGCGTAAGCGACCCGGTCGCCGACCGCGAGGCTGGTCACGCCCTCGCCCAGCGCCTCGACCACGCCCGCGCCCTCGACTCCGGGGACGAAGGGCAAGGGCTGCGGATAAAGGCCGCTGCGGTGATAGACGTCGATGAAGTTGAGGCCCGCGGCCTGCTGGGCGATGCGGACCTGCCCGGCCCCGGGATCGCCGACCTCGACCTCCTCCCAAATGAGGACTTCGGGACCGCCCGGGGTATGGACTGTGATGGCGTGAGGCATGACCGCCGCTTCACCATTTGCCCGCGCAAAAGAAAAGCCCCGCCCGGCAAAAAGCGGACGGGGCCTTTCGATTTTCAGTGAGGCGTTGCCGCCGGGCGGTTACTGGCCCCCGGCTGCTAGCGCCGCGAGCAGCAGCAGCGCGACGATGTTGGTGATCTTGATCATCGGATTGACGGCCGGACCCGCGGTGTCCTTGTAGGGATCGCCGACGGTGTCGCCGGTGACCGCGGCCTTATGGGCTTCGCTGCCCTTGCCGCCGTGGTTGCCGTCCTCGATGAACTTCTTGGCATTGTCCCACGCGCCGCCGCCCGAGGTCATCGAGATGGC
>JANNDN010000276.1:0-2724 GCA_031387795.1 Sphingomonas sp. | reverse complement strand
CAGGCGGGCTTCGGCCTCTTCCAACGCGCGGTCGGGGGTGTTGGCGAGTTCGGTTGTCGCTCCGAGCTGATCGGCGAGGGTTTCGGCGAGGCGGTCGGGGAGCGCGCGGGCGAGGAGTCGGCGGAGGGTCTGGCGCGGTTCGGTGCGTTTGGCCGTCTTGAGCCAGTCAGGGGCGGCGTCGGGGAGGAAGTCGATGGCGACCGGCTCGCCGTGGCGCCAATAGGATGAGGCCTGGAGGATCGCGGGGCCGCTGAGGCCGCGGTGGGTGAACAGGGCTGCTTCGCGAAAGCTAGCCTTTCCGGCCCGCGCGACAACCTCGGTCGCGACGCCCGAGAGGGTCGTGAACAAAGCGCTATCGGGCGGGAGGGTCAGTGGGACCAGCGCCGGGCGCTGCTCGACGATCTTGTGCCCGAAGCGGCGCGCGACGTCATAAGCGAAGCTGGTCGCGCCGAGCTTGGGGATCGACAGGCCGCCGGTGGCGAGGACGAGGCGCGGGGCGGAAGCGTTCGCGGCCAAAAAAAGCCCGTCGCGGTGCTCGACTTCGGTGGCTGAGCCGAACGCGAACGTCACCCCGCCACGCTCGCATTCGTCCATCAGCATGGCGACAATCTGCCGCGCCGAGCCGTCGCAGAACAATTGGCCGAGGGTCTTTTCGTGCCAGGCGATGCCGTGCGCTTCGACCAGAGCGATGAAATCGGCGGGGGTGTAGCGGCCGAGTGCGGACTTGGCGAAATGGGGGTTGGCGGAGAGGAAATTGGCTGACGCGGCGCCGACATTGGTGAAGTTGCAGCGGCCGCCGCCCGAAATGAGGATCTTGGCCCCCGGTTGGGCCGCGTGGTCGATCAGGAGGACCTTGCGCCCGCGCTGGCCCGCGGTGGCGGCGCAGAACAGCCCCGCCGCGCCGGCGCCGATCACGATCGCGTCATAAGTGGCGGGGGCGGGCATCGGCCGCTCCTAGCCATCTGGCGTTCAGCGCGGAAGGTCGATACACTGCCTCCATGACCGCGATGATCGCCGCTGCTGTTTATTATTATCCCGACGAGGTTGGGAGAGGGTGACGCGCGCCTAAGGTTTTCAGAAACCACCCAACCTCGACCCGCCCGCCACCAGGCGGGTTTTTTATTGCCTGACGAAAGGACGATCCGATGCTCGATGCGGAAACGAAAGAGACCCCTCCACCGTCCTCTGGACGGTTCCCCTCCCCAGCAAAAGCTGGGGAGGATTGGTCGTCTTATTGCATCGACCAGGGCTGGGCCGACTTTACGCCCGAGGATCACGCCGTCTGGGACCTGCTGTTCGAGCGCCAGGTCGAATTGCTCGGAACGCGGGTGGTGTCGCCATTCCTGCGCGGGATCGATCTGCTGCGGCTCGACCATCCGGGCATCCCCGAGCTGGGGGAGTTGAACGCGATCCTGACCCCGCGGACGGGGTGGCGGACGGTGGCGGTGCCGGGGCTGGTGCCCGATCCGGTGTTCTTTGCGATGCTCAGCAGCCAAGTGTTCCCGGTCGGCAATTTCATCCGGCGGCGGGCGGAGCTCGACTATCTCGAGGCGCCCGACTGCTTCCACGATCTGTTCGGCCACATCCCGATGCTTGCCGACCATGAGTTCGCCGAAATGACGCGGCACATCGGCGAGCTCGGACTGGCGGCGATCGCGGGCGGCGAGGGGCGGCGCGCGGCGCGGCTCTACTGGCACAGCGTCGAGTTTGGGCTGGCGCGAGAGGATGGCGAGTTGCGGATCCTCGGCGCTGGGCTCGCCTCGAGCTTCGGCGAGGCGCATTTCAGCCTTGAGAGCGAGGATGTCGAGCGGCTGTGCTTCTCAATCCCCCGCGCTCTGGCGACCGAATATCGGCACGACGCCTTCCAGCCGCGCTACCTCGTGTCCGCGTCGCTCGAGGATACTGTGACCGCGATCCTGGGCCTCGCTCCGGAGGCGATGTTGAAATCTTGACCAACCGGCAAATAATCCAGCGCCGAGCGTTTCAGTCGACGATCAATTCCTCGGGATGCTTGGTGAAGCGGCGGACGATGAGGACGATGAACCCGCCGATGATCAGGCCGGCGACCGACGCCCCGATTGCGTAGAGCAGCCATTCGACGACGCCGCCAAGCGCTCCCATACCCTCGCCCGCGCGGGCCGACCAGGCGTGGAGCGTCTCGGGGATGGCCTCGCCGACATGCAGCACCTCGAGCCCGTGGAGCAGGATCCCGCCACCGACCCACAACATCGCCGCGGTGCCGATCCCTGATAGAGCGGTCAGCAATTTGGGGACGAAATGGACCAGCGCGTCGCCGATTTTCCGCGCCACCGCGTTGCGGCGCTCGGCGAGGTGGAGCCCGATATCGTCGAGCTTCACGATTAATGCGACCGCACCATAGACCCCGACGGTGATCGCCACCGCGACCGCAACCAGCGCCGCGGCGGTGGTCCACAGCGACATCGGGCCGAGGCTGGCGAGCGCGATCGCCATGATCTCCGCAGAGAGGATGAAATCGGTGCGGATGGCGCCCTTGACCTGCAATTTCTCGAGCTCGGCCGGGTCGCCCATGGCGTCGACCAATTGCTCTTCATGCTCGTGCTCGTGGCGCAATTTCTCGACGATCTTCTCGGTCGCCTCGAACGCCAGATAGGCGCCGCCGACCATCAGCAGCGGAGTGATCAGGAACGGCGCGAAGGCGGTCAGGAGGAGCGCCGCGGGAAGCAGGATCAGGATCTTGTTGCG
>JANNDN010000200.1:0-1880 GCA_031387795.1 Sphingomonas sp. | reverse complement strand
TGGCACATGCTGCCAGGTCGTGAGGTTCCCAAGGAGGTCGACGACCTCCTCGGGTGGGCGATCTGGCGACCGTGGACGCTCGACGTCGAAGCGACAATTCGGTCCTGGCTCGTCTTGATCCCCGCCGCGGTTGTGTTCGCTGGGTGCCTTCGCGTCAGCACCCAGGAGCGGGCAGAATTGCTGTGGCTGGTCGTGGGTTTCGCGCTGTTGAATGCGTTGCTTGGAATCGTGCAAATGGCCACTGTCGGCGGGGCTACACCCTACCCATCGGCCCATAGCGGCGACCCTATCGGATTCTTCGTGAACCGCAATCATAGCGCCGCGATCATGCTTGCGGCGATGCCGATCGCCGCCGCGCTCGGGTCAGCACGCGCGGCGCGCGCGCAAGGGCGCACGAGCATCGTAATCGGCACAGCGACATTGATTGCAATTCTCACCATGCTGGTGATCGGCACTACGTCGCGCACGGGCCTGTTGCTGCTGCCGGTCAGCCTGTTGGTCTCGCTCGCCATCCTGCTCTACCGCAAATCTTACCAGCGGCATGCCGTGCCCGCGCTGCTTGCCATCTCCGCACTCGGAGTGGTGCTGGTGACAAGTCGCGCCTTCGATCGGGTGATGGACCGCTTCGTCGGAGTGGATGACCCGCGATTCCTTTACTGGGCGGATATTCAATATGCCCTGCAATATTATGGTTTGGCGGGCACGGGTGTCGGCACTTTCGTCCCGGTTTTTCAGTCGGCCGAAAGCTTGGAAGGAGTGGTTCCGCAGGTCATCAACCACGCGCATAATGACTATCTGGAAATCCTCCTCGGCAGTGGCATTCCGGGAGTCCTGCTGATCGGTGCCTTCTTCGTTCTTATGGCCTTAGCGATCCATCGCGGCAGAGCATCGCAACCGCCGGAAATGACCCTCTTGCGATTTGCGAGCGCAGCTAGCATCGCATTGATTCTAGGCTATTCCCTGGTCGATTATCCGTTGCGCATGCCGGCGATCGCGTCAGCTTTTGCGGTCTTGTGCGCCGTGCTGCTGCCGAGCCGAAACCCAAGGTTGCAGGAGAACGGCCGAGAACTCCCCGTTAAACATCGTCCGTCGAGACTATCGAAGCCGCGGCAGCGATTTACGAACGTGGTTGGTCTTGGGGCTCTCGCGCTCATTCTGGTTCTTCTCGTGCAGGCGAGCCTGTCGGCGCGCGCACTTGCCTCGAAGCGCTACGTCGAGGCATCCAGCTGGGCCTTCTGGTCGACCACGGCGAACGCGAGCCTGGCGACCGAAGACTTGACGCACAATAACCCTGCCGAGGCCTCGCGCCGCGCCAGCACGGCCTTGCGACTTTCGCCGATCAGTGTGCCTGCGATCCGGAACCTGGCACTGGTTCGGCTGATCGATGGGAAACCCCAAGGGGACAGGTTGATGCAGATCGCTGTCGCGCTTGGGTGGCGTGATCCGATCACTCAATTATGGGCCATCGAAGCCGCACAACGTTCCGCCGAGCCGGTCAAAGCCGCACAACGGGCGGAGGCATTGTTCCGGCAAGGCATCGACGTCGTTCCCGCCCTGCAACTGCTCCTTGGAGCGCCGAATTTCGAGCCCATGTCGCTGGTGCTGGCCGCGAGGTTGGCGCAGCGGCCACATTGGCGGGGCGACCTGCTCCACAGCGCCGGCAAGCTGCCCGCGTCTCAAATGAGCCGGTTTCAGACAGTGATTGCAAAGCTCAATAGCAGCGGCGCGCCCGCGACGTCGGAGGAGATGAAGCCGGTGCTCGACCAGCTCATCGCCAGTGGACGAGCCGTTGAGGCCCAGCGCCTGTGGAGCCAGCTCAACCCGGCTTTGATAGACAACGGCGACTTCAATGCGCTCAAGAAGGCCGGGGGCGGACGAGC
>JANNDN010000170.1:0-10159 GCA_031387795.1 Sphingomonas sp. | reverse complement strand
GGCGTGACCCTGGTGGTCGATCCCGTCAGCCTCGATCTGGTGCGCGGGAGCGCGGTCGATTTCGTCGAGGATCTGGGCGGGGCCGCGTTCAAGGTCACCAATCCCAATGCGGCCTCGGGCTGCGGCTGCGGAAGCAGTTTCTCGGTCTAGCCGGGCCGTCACCCTGAACTCGTTTCAGGGGCCATTTCCTTACCGTCACCGCCGTTCGCCGAATGGATGCTGAAACAAGTTCAGCATGACGATTCCAAATTGGGCGGGTAGGGCGGAGCCGATGAAGCTCGCCACGTACAATGTCAACGGCATCCGCGCGCGGCTCCCGCGGCTGCTCGAATGGCTCGAGCGCGAGAAGCCCGACATCGTCTGCCTCCAGGAATTGAAATGCGCCGACGATGCGCTGCCGATCGCGGACATCGAGGCGGCGGGTTATGGCGCGGTGTGGCACGGGCAAAAGGGGTTCAACGGGGTCGCGATCCTCGCCCGCGGCGCCAGCCCCGATTTGCGCCGGAACGGACTTCCCGGCGATCCTGACGACAGCCAGAGCCGCTATATCGAGGCCGAGGTGGCGAGCGTCATCGTCGCCTCGATCTACCTCCCCAACGGCAATCCGGTCGGGACCGAAAAGTTCGATTACAAGATTAAGTGGATGGACCGGCTGCGCGCCCACGCCGCGGAGCTGCTCGCGCTTGAGCGGCCGGTGGTGCTGGCGGGCGATTTCAACGTCGTCCCCGAGGACCGCGACGTGTTTTCGGCCAAGGCGACCCAGCATGACGCCTTGCTCCAGCCCGCCACCCGCGCCGAGTGGCGGCAGCTGGTGGCGCAGGGCTGGACCGAGGCCTTGCGCGCGCTCCATCCGACCGACGACGCGCTCTATACCTTTTGGGACTATACTGCGGGCTGCTGGCAGCGCGACGCGGGCTTTCGGATCGATCATTTGCTATGCTCGCCCGAGGCGTCCGACCGGCTGAATGGTGCGGGAGTCGACAAATGGGCGCGGGGCGAGGAAAAGGCTTCAGACCACGCGCCAACATGGGTTAGCTTTTCGGAAGGGCGCCTGAACTAAGGGGGATGTTTGCGATGATCGAGGGTAATTTCTCAAGCCGCCGCGTCTTACGCGCCGCGCTGCTGGTGGCGGGGGCCGCCTTGTTGCCGATGACACCGGCGTTTGCGCAGGACAGCGATGACCTTCGAATCCGGGTTGGCGCGGGCGCGCAGAGCAGGCCGCAATATGTCGGCGCGGACAGCAACGAGTTTGCGCCCTTGTTTGACTTCGCCATGAAGCGCGGGACCGAACAGTTCGATTTTGGCGCTCCGGACGACAGTTTCGACATCAAATTATACTCGCAGAACGGGTTTTCGGTCGGACCGGTCGCCAATTACCAGAGCGGACGCAAGAATTCGGATGTCGGCGAGCCGGTCGGCCGGGTCGATCCGACCATCGAGGCGGGTATTTTCCTGCAATATCAGATGAACGAGTCGCTGCGGCTGCGCGGCGAGTTCCGCAAGGGCTTCGGTGGCCACAAGGGCGGGATCGCCAGCCTTGGCGCCGATTATGTCATGCGCGATGGCGACCGCTACACTTTCTCCATCGGGCCGCGCGTTCTGCTCTCGGACGGGCGCTATCAGCGCGCCTGGTTCGGGGTTACGCCGCAGGCCGCGCTCCTCACTGATCTCGACGAATATCGGCCGAGCGGGGGGATTCACGGGGTCGCGGCGACCAGCAGCATGACTTATCAGCTGGGCGGCGCGTTCGGACTGTTTGGTTTTGCCCGCGCCGAGCGGCTGGTCGGCGACGCGGCTGATTCACCGCTCATCCGCGAGCTTGGTTCGAAGACCCAGCTGTCGGCCGGGCTGGGCCTCACTTATACCTTCAAGATGAAGAACTGAGGGCTTTTGTAGCCGTCACCGGCGGCTGCACTCCCACAGGCAAGTTGTTCCCCGGCGCAGGCCGGGTACCGGTGGTCGTTGCCCCTCAGAGGTCGGTGCTGCGACGCTTCTTGATCAGCAGGAGGGTGCCGAAGAAGGCTCCGTACACCACCGCCATTGCTAATCCGGCCAGCAGAAACATGTAGTCGGCGAGGAAGCCGCGCCCTGACCCGTATACCGCCCAAAACATCACCTGCATTATCGAGCCCCACATGAAAATCAGAATTATGGAACCCAGCAGAGCGCGCCCGTCTCCAGAAACGTAGCGTTTTCGGTCGAGCCTCGTTTTAGTCAATTCAAAGCGCCCTTTGATAAATCCGATAGCGGTGGTTGATCCGCGCTCCGGGCAGCTGGGCGATCGACAGCATCCCCTTGTTGTCCTCGAGGATCCAGCCGAATTCGCCGATCTGGATGCCGTAATTGGCGACGCAAGCGCGGCGGGTGTATTCGATCAGCATGAAGGCCAATTGGCTGGCCAGGCGGGTGCCGTGGAGCTTTTTGGCGACCCCCATCAAGGGCACTCGCGCGCGGGTGACGCGGGGGCGGCGCAGGCGCCACAACAATTTCGCCCAGCCGAACGGGAATAGGTGGCCATTGAGGTCGCGAATCAATTCGTTAATGTCGGGCAAGGTGATCATGAATGCGACCGACTCGCCATCATATTCGGCGATCCGCACGAGGTCTTCGTAGATGATCGGTTTGAGCTTTTTTGCGGCATAAGCGATTTCGCTCGAGGTCAGCGGGACATAGCCCCAATTGTCCGACCAGGCGTCGTTGAGCAGATTGAGGATGATCGCGGCTTCGCTGTCGAACTTCGCTTTGTCGACGGTGCGGATGCGGATCTTGGCGTTGCGCTCGCCCATCGCGATCAAGCGGTTGATCTTGGCGTCCTGCCAGTGCGCGATGTTCACCTCGTAGGTGAGCAGGTCCTTGGCCTTGGCATAGCCCGCGGCCTCGATCCAGCCGGCATATTCGGGTCGGTGATGGCCCATCATCGCGGTCGGTGGCTCGTCGAAGCCCTCGATCTCGAGCCCCGGCTCGTCCCAGATCGAGAGGCTGATCGGCCCCAGCGCGTGGGTCATGCCTTGTTCGCGTAGCCACTCTTCGGCAGTCGCGATGAGCAGCGCCGCAGCCTCGCCGTCGAGCGCCTCGAACATCCCCCACTGGCCGGTGCCCGTGCCCATGTGCTGCTCGACCAGATCGTCGACCTGGGCACTGATCCGACCGACGATCTCGCTGCCGCGCTTGGTCACCCACAGCCGCGCGCGGGCATGCTCGAACCACGGATTTTTGCCCGGGGTGAGGAGGCCCATGACCTCGCTTTTGAGCGGCGGCACCCACGCCGGATCGTCGCGATAAACGCGCCAGGCGAAGTCGACGAAGGCCTTGCGCTCGGCTGTGGTGGTGATCGGGTGAATGCGGAGGGCGCTCATCGGGCGATTGGCTAGCGTCATATCACAGCCAGTGCCAGCGGGGTTGTTCGCCACGTTCGCGCCACTATTTTACGGCAGAGATGAAATCCTCAATGACCCAGACACTTAGCTTTGACCGGCAGGCCGCTGCCGCGCCCCCGGCGGCCCCGCGCTTGAGCGACGACACGGCGATGCTCAAAGCCGCGGCGAAGCTGACCCGCGACCTCAACGCGCCCGATGCGCGGATTTACTGGGCCGACCTGATTGCTTCCGCCGCGCTTGGCTATGGTGCGCTCGCCGGAGCGATTGTCGCTGGCCCCGCGTGGCTCGCCTTGCTGTGCGGGGTGGTCGCGGTGATCGCGCTGTATCGCGCGGGGTCGTTCATTCACGAGCTGACCCATATTCGCCGAGGCGCGGTCAAGGGCTTTCGCCTCGTTTGGAACCTTCTCGTCGGCGTGCCGCTGTTGGTCCCGTCCTTCATGTACGAGGGCGTCCACAACCAGCATCACGGCAAGACCTATTACGGGACCGTCGACGACCCCGAATATTTGCCGCTGGCGCTGATGAAGCCGTGGACATTGCCGCTGTTTCTGATCGCTGCCGTACTGGCCCCGGTCGGGCTGTTCCTCCGCTTTGCATTGCTCGCGCCATTGTCGCTGCTGTCGACCAAGCTGCGCCGGACCGTCGTCGGCCGCTATTCGGGGCTGCAGATCAATCCCAAATTCGTCCGCGCCGCGCCCGAGGGGCAGTTCGCGCGCGATTGGCGGGTGATGGAGATCGCCTGCTCTTTATGGGCGATCACGCTTTTGACCCTGGTCGCAACCGGAGTCGTGCCGCTGCGGGCGTTCCTCATCTTCCTCGGGGTCGCCGCGGGGGTGATGTTCCTCAACCAGGTCCGCACCCTCGTCGCGCATCTGTGGGAGAATGACGGCGAAGCGATGAGCGTGACTGCGCAATATCTCGACAGCGTCAACGTGCCGCCGCCCGCGACGCTGCCAGCTTTGTGGGCGCCGGTGGGCTTGCGCTATCACGCGCTCCACCATCTGCTGCCCGGAGTGCCGTATCACAACCTCGCCGAGGCACACCGCCGGCTGTCCCGCGAAATGGAAGAGGCTTCGCCCTATCATGTCGCAAGCCACCGCGGGCTGACCCCGCTGGTGCGGCGGCTCGGGGCCAGCACCATGGGCCGACGTCCTCAGTCCTCGTCGTCGGCTTCGGCGTCGTCGGGAACGTAAGCGAGCAGATCGCCGGGCTGGCAGTCGAGCGCGGCGCACAAGGCATCGAGGGTTGAAAAGCGCATCGCGCGGGCTTTGCCGGTCTTGAGGATCGAGAGGTTGGCGAGGGTGATCCCGACGTCATCCGCGAGCTCGGTCAGGGTCTTGCGCCGATCGTGGAGCAGATCGTCGAGCTTGACCGCGATGGCCATCAGACGGTCCCTTCGATTTCGCGGCGCATGATCGCCCCTTCGGCGAACACGCGGGCCAGAACGAAGGTCAGCAATACCGCGAGCCAGCCTGCGGGCGAAAAGCTGGTGTTGAGATCGACCGGATGGGCGGTGGTGGAGATGGTTTCTCCGATCGCGGCAATGGCTAGGCTGAGCAATTGCAGGATCAGCAGGAACCAGGCGATCGCCTGCAGCCGATATGCGTTGGCGGCAATGAACGGATCGCCGACCTCCACCGTTTTGAGAATCGCATGCAGGCGCGACAAGATGAAATGATTGAAGACGATGGCGACGACGCCAAGCGAGGCGACCGCGCGCAATCCCCAGATGACCTTGCCGGTATCGGGCGAGCCAGCGAGGTCGAGCGCGGAAATGATCCACTCGCGGTTCGGGGTGACCAGCAGAAGGCCGAGGAGGGCGATCCCGGCGAGGATGTTGAGGACGATGAAGATCACGACCAGGATGGACGCGAAGGGAAGGGCGGACGACAGTGCACGGGCCATGAGGACGACTCCCTGTTTATCGAATAACAATATATCACATACTGATGTTCGGCAAGCTTTGTGTTGAAATTCGATAAAAGTCGTAAAATTTCAGCGGAGTTAGGGCGCTCGGCGTGGCCAGGTCCGGCTTGACTTGGCGGGCGCTTTCCGCTTGAGGGGCGGCGTCCGGCGGGCTTGAGGCTCGCCGTTTGATTTTTGGGGAAAAGGCGATCCCCCTGAGCATCGCCTGGCTGGGGTTACCTCACACGGACCCCCGACGAACGAAGGGACTGACCCATGCGCCATCGTGTTGGCCACCGTAAGCTTCAGCGTACCTCGAGCCACCGTGCGGCTTTGTTCCGCAACATGTCGGCCGCGCTGATCAAGCACGAGCAGATCACCACCACCGTCGCCAAGGCGAAGGAGCTTCGGCCCTACGTCGAGAAGCTCGTTACTCTCGCCAAGAAGGGCGGGCTCAGCAACCGCCGCCTGGCTCAGGCGCGGCTGATGGACGACACCCAGCTGACCAAATTGTTCGACGTCATCGGCCCGCGTTACGCGGAGCGCAGCGGCGGCTACACCCGCGTGGTCAAGGCAGGCATCCGCCTGTCCGACGCCGCGCCGATCGCGATCATCGAGTTCGTCGACCGTGACGTCGACGCCAAAGGCCAGGATTCGGGCCCGGTGATGAACGAGGACGAGTTCGAGGCCGCTTAAGCTCTCGGCAATTGATCGAACGAACAGGGCGTCGGTGCTTCCGGCGCCCTTTCTCGTACCGCGGTTCAGAAGCTTCGGGTGAGGCCGACATCGAGGCGGGTGCGGCGGAAATCCCACAGGACGATGTCGGCGCGGCTGTCGCTTTGGGTGACCCGGACCAATGGCCGCATTCCGCCCGGCAGCGCGCGGGTGAAGATCGCTCCCGCGGTGATATCCCAGCGCTGGTCGCGGCGCCTTTCGCCGAACAGAAATAATGGCTCGACCCCTTTGGCCGAAGCGAAAGCGATTTCGCCGAACAGGGTTGCCGCGCGGGCTTCGTGCGCGAGCAGCACGCTGCCGCCCCACAGGCGCACGCTCTCAGGCTTGAAGCGGGCGTCGAGGCGGGCATGGCGGAGCGCCAGTTGGCTGGTAGTGCGCGGCCCCAGGACCTGGGTAAAGCTGATATCGAAGCCGGTGCGCCAGCCGTCCTGCCCGCGATTGGGGAGGATGTCCTGTTTGACCCGCGATACGCGCAGCTCGACTTGCGACTTCGCCGACAAGGGTGCGAGCAGCGACACGTCACCGCCGAAGCCCTTGGCGTAGAGGTCGCCGCCGAACCAGCGCCGCTCGACGATGCCCGAGGGCCGGACGCGTAGCTTGCCGAGAGTGAACTCGGGCCCGCTGTCGGCCGAGAGCTGGAAATCGTTGAAGCGCGTCTTGTCGTAGAGATCGGCGCGGCCGTTGATACGGGTCAACAGCGCGAGCGGGCCGATCGAGTCGCGCGAATAGGCCCGCGCGACCCCGGTGACGCCGAAACCGCCGATGCGCCGCGCGTCGTCGCTCAACTCGAACGGGGCGATGATCGTGTCGATGAACGGGCTAGTGGTCGAGCGGTTGATATTCGAGTCCGGTCCAGCAGTGAGCTCGAGAGTCAGGCCGCGGCGTTTCGCGGGCGAGAGGCGGCTGGCGAAGCGGCGGACGTTGGCCTGAACCTCGGGCGGGATGCCAATCTGCTCGACCCGCCCGATCTCCGAGCGGGCCTCGTCGACTTTGCCCATCCGCTCGAGGAGCCGCGCCAGCTCGAGCCGTGCGCGATTGGCCTCGGGTTGCTCGGCGAGAAGCTCGCGCAGGACCGCGGCCGAGCCAGCGAAATCGTTCATGCTTTCGAGCACCGCAGCGAGGCGAAAACGCGCCTCGGCGCGAAGTTCGGGATGCTTGTCCAGGGTTAGCGCGCGAAGGATCTCGGCGGCGCCGGGCTTGTCGCCGTCGGCGAACAAATTGTCGGCAAGCGCGAACAATTGCTCGGGGGTGGCGGTGACGCAGCCGTGCGCTTCGACGCAGCCCGGATCGGGCGCGGGCGCGGCCACCGCCGCTTGCCCGGCGAGCGCGGAAAGCAAGACCAATATCATGCGATTACGAGACAAAAAAAGGGGGCGGCCGCCGCAGCGCCGCCCCCTTGGAAAGACTTAAGGACGGACGCCGACGAGCGCGCCGGTGCCGTTGCCGTTATTGCCGGTGAGGCGGAAGATGCCGCCGACTTCCTGGTAGGCCGGACCATAGAAGTTGCCGTTGACGTCGAGCTGGTAGCCCGAGCCGTTGGGAGTTCCGGTACCCTTGAAACCCGCGCTGGCGTAGGCGATCGTGCCAGCTCCGGTCAGCGCGCCGAATGCGATGCCGGTTCCGCCGCCCTCACGGGTTCCATTGAGCGTCGCGTTATAAGCGATCGTGCCCGACCCGAAATTGGCGGTGAGGCCGCCGGTGCCGGCAACCGCGTAGACGCCGTTCTTGTCGACAAAGGTGCCGTCGAGATAGGTCGAATAGGTCGCGCTGCCGGTGTGCGGAACGGCGCTCGCCGGGGTCTTGGTGCCGAACACGACATAGGTGTCGTTGGTCGAGGTCACGCCGCTGGTCGTGGTCGACCGGCGCCACTGGCCATAATCGACATAGGTCAGGACGATGAGCGGGTTCGCGCCGCTCTGGTTCAGGCGGCGGAAGGTCTCGACGTTGGTACCGCTGGTCTTGCTGTAATACGTAAACGCCGCGTCCGACCCGGTGATATTGGCTGGTCCGAAGGTCGAGGTCAGCGCCGGGTTGCCGGTGTCGCGCAGCGTGTAGGTGCCGGTCGCCGAATCATAGACGACCTTGCTGGTGACGCGCGCGAAGGGCGAATAATATTGCGGGCCGGTCGAGACCGAATTCTGGTACGTGATCGTGCCCTGCAGGGCCGAGACATTCGCGGGCGCCGCGAACGCGGGGGAGCCTGCGAAAAGAGCTGCCGCTGCGGCCGTGCACAGAAGATTACGCATGATGATAAAACTCCACCCCTGGAAGACCCTGAGCCTCGACTTCTAAGTCCGCGCGACCGCGTCAGTCAATATGGAAACTCAAAATAATCAATAAAAAACATCCAGTTATGCAGGAAAGACCAGTGTCGGGATGACGACTCGCAGGCGCTTGATCTAAATGATATTATTCGCCTTTCCGGGGGATCGGGGAATGCAGAACTATCGTCTTTACTATCTCGACCAGCTGAGCGGACATATCGCCGAAGTCGAGGAATTTACCGCTGGAAGCGATGCCGAAGCGGTCGCCATGGCCGCCGCGCGGCCGACGTTGCGGGCACGCGAGTTGTGGCACGGCCATCACAAGCTGAAACATTGGGACGATTCCCTGCTTGGCGTAGATTAACGGCGCCGAAACAAAGGCTTAACCGCAGCAAACAAGGAGTTCACAACACGTGCATGGCCGCCCGGCTAGGACCCGTCTCAATCCGGAAACGTTGTCCGGAAAACGACATGAAAACAGGAGTGAGGCCATGACGGCTGTGAAGACCATCCTTGCGAGCGGCGCTGCCTTGGCCGCGCTCAGCTTCGCGACGCCGGCATCGGCGCAATACTTCCCGGGCTCGGGCTATGGCGGGGGCGATATTATCGGCCAGGTCATCGGCAGCGTGATCGGTGGCGGCTCTCGTTACGGCGGCAGCTATGGCTCGCCTTATGGTTATGGCGGCGGCTACAGCGGCGGTTACGGCGGCGGTTATGGCTCGCCCTACGGCGGCGGCTATGGTTCGGGCTATGGCTCGCCCTACGGCAATGGCGGCAACAGCGGCATCAACCAATATGCGGTCGCCCAGTGCATGGGCGCGGTCCAGCAAAAGCTCAGCGCCAGCTACGGCCAGTCGCAATATGGCGGCGGTGCGCGAGTGCTTGGAGTAAGCGATGTTCAGCGCCGCAACAATGGCGGGACCCTGGTCAGCGGAGTCGCGAACAGCGGTCGTACCGGCGCCAACGGCTACAACGGTTACAATGGGGGCCAGCCGCCGGTCGACCTCACCTTCACCTGCAAGACCGATGCCTCGGGCAGGATTGCCAGCATCGATCTCGGCCAGGCGACGGCGAGCGGGTACGGCGGCTACGGCGGATATGACGGCTATAACGGCGGTTATGGCGGTGTTCCGACCACCGCGCCTTATGTCGGCGATTATTCGCAATACGGCTACCGCCGCTATTAAGCGGCAACGGGGGCGGGCGCCGCGGCGTTCGCCCCCTCTCTATGAATACTCGATTCGGCCCCGTAATGGTGCATCCCGTCGCAGCGTCGTTGTGGACCTGTCGATCGCATGAACGGTGATGCAGCCGCTTTGAATGTCGTGCGTTGAGCGAGGTGATTGCCATTCGGTTTGACCGGCTGGCCCTCGAGTATCGCGTTTTTGATTGAGGAGAAGAAACCATGAAACGTCTTGCCATCATGACCGCCACCGTCGCCGGCTTTGCCGCCGCGACGTTCGCGGTTCCCGCAGCGGCTCAATATCAATATCCGAGCCCCTATCCGCAGCAGTACCCGCAGCAGTATCCGCAACAGTACCCGCAACAGTACCCGCAGCAGCCTTACGGGTATAACAACAACAGTCCGGCCAATGTCATCGGTCAGGTGCTTCAGGGCGTGCTCGGCTATGGCCAGTACCCCTACGGCAACTATGGCTATGGCCAGCCGGGCTACCAGACCCAGCAGGTTGCGGTCAGCCAGTGCGCCCGCGCGGTCGAGGCGAGGCTCAACGGCTATGCGATGAACGACAATTACAATCGCTGGAATCCGACCCGGAATCCTTATTCGGGCTGGGCTCGTCAGGGCCAGGCCCGCGTGCTCGGGATCGAGGACGTTCGAGTCCGCAAGTCTGATCGCATCCGCATCCGCGGCGTCGC
>JANNDN010000301.1:0-5179 GCA_031387795.1 Sphingomonas sp. | reverse complement strand
CCGAGCGCACTGAGACTCCGGCCCGCGCAGAGGAGACCAACTGATGGCCCGCGCCTTCTTCCGCCGCCGCAAATCCTGCCCCTTTTCGGGCAAGGAAGCGCCGACCATCGATTATAAGGACATCCGCTTGCTCCAGGGCTTCGTGTCCGAGCGCGGCAAAATCGTGCCCAGCCGCATCACCGCGGTCTCCACCAAGAAGCAGCGCGAGCTGGCCAAGGCGATCAAGCGCGCCCGCCACCTCGGCCTGCTTCCCTATGTCGTGAAATAAGGAGCGCGAGTTATGGAAGTCATCCTGCTCGAACGGGTCGAGAAACTCGGCGCCATCGGCGATGTCGTGAAGGTCAAGGACGGGTTCGCCCGCAACTTCCTTCTGCCCAACAAGAAGGCGCTGCGCGCCAACGAGACCAACCGCAAATTGTTCGAAGCCAATCGCAAGACGATCGAGGCCGACAACGCCGACCGCCGGGTCGACGCCGAGAAAGCCGCCAAGGATGTCGAGGGCAAATCGGTCCAGCTCATCCGCCAGGCGTCGAACACCGGCCAGCTCTATGGCTCGGTCAGCGCGCGCGACATCGTCGAGGCGCTGACGGCTGAAGGCGCGCATCTGACCAAGAGCCAGATCGTGCTGACCCGGCCGATCAAGGCGATCGGGGTGCACGAGGTCAAGGTCGTGCTCCACCCCGAGGTCGCGGCCACGGTCAAGGTCAACGTCGCGCGCTCGCCCGAGGAGGCCGAGCTGCAGGCGCAGGGCGTCGACGTCATGGCGCATATGTTCGAGCGCGACGCCGCGCCGATCGATGCGCTGGGCGCGGACGATGAGGCGCCCGAGGCTGAAGCCGGAGCCGAAGCGGAAGCCGGAGCGGAAGCGGAAGCGGAAGCGGGTGAAGCGCCCGAAGCTTCGGCTGCCGAAGCTCCTGCCGCGGACGAGCCGGTCGCCGAGGCCGGGGACGAACCTGCCGCCTGAACGGTTTCAAACTCTGACTCAACGAAGGGTCGCCGGCACCGCGCCGGCGGCCCTTTTCGTTGCGACCAGCGGTTCGTCGCAAAGCTGTCACGCCGGGGGAACGCGGCTGCCATGCCCCTCGTTCAACAGGCAAGCGGGCGGGGACAGTCAGGAGTGAAGGCATGACCAACGACATCAACAAGCAGAACCCCACCAGCCAGGACAGCGAGAAGCAGCAGCCGACCGGCCAATCCCAGGGCCAGACCCAGGGCCAGACCCAGTCGCAGAGCGAGAAATCGCCCGAAGCCTCGAGCGACCAGCCCGAGACCGGCGGGGCGCAGCCGAGCGGCCGCGCCGGCCAGGACGGCGAGACGCTTACTCAAACGACGGCGGAAACGACCGCTGAAACGACAAGCGAAGCGACGACCGGCGAAGGCGAGACCAGTGAAGGCTCGAGCGGGTTCGTCGGCTCGAAGAAGAGCGAAGACGAAAGCGGCTACCTTCAGGAAGACCGCAAGAGCGAGTCCGACATCGAAGGCTCGTCGATCAAGAAGGACGAGCAGAACAGCTAAGCAGGGCCAATCGCCCGCAAGGCTCGGGGCCGCGTTTCCTTCGGGGAGCGCGGCCCCTTTTCTTTAAAGGCTAACGGATCCGATAATATTCGGCGACGCGATCGAGCGCGAGGCCGAGCACGACCTTGCCCGAGCGCGCGGGCCAGCCGAGCGCGCCCTCGGCCTCGCGCATTCCCTCCCCCGCGCACACCACGCGCCACAAGATGTCGCTCAATCCCGGACCGGCGAAGGCGACCGCGGCGTCGAAGCGGCGCTTGGCATCGATCCGCGCCGCGCTCGGGTCGGCGGCACGCGGCGCCGCGGCCCGCCCTAGCGCGGAGGGGGCGCCGTCCCAGCGCATGGTCACCCCCGGGGACAGCTGCGCGCGCTCCCAATCGGCGCGCAGGCGCTCGCCGGCGTCGAACTGGCGGGCGCTGACATGGCCGCGCGAAACCAGCCAGCCGAGCGGAGATTCGGCGAGATTGACGGTGACCGATCGGGCCGGGCGAGTGGCTTTGCGGGCCGCACCGTCCCCGTGCCCGGGAGCCTCCCGCGCTCCGAATTCGTCGAGTGACATTTCACGGTGGAGGCGGCGAGTGGTGCTCATGCGGCGGATCATCCTGGCGAATCGATTGGGCAAAGACCCTTGCCATACGGTTCGACATGTAGGACAGGGAAAAACCACATTGGTTAGTTCGCAAGGGGTCGCTCGGTATGATCACGCGCATCAGGGAGGTCCGCCGGACCAAGGGACTGACGCTCGAGGAGGTCGCCCGCCGCTGTACGCCGCCGACCACCGCCCAGACCATCGGCCGGCTCGAAACCGGCACCAGGACGGTATCGATTGGCTGGCTCAACCGCATCGCCGATGCGCTCGGAGTCGGCGCGAACGACCTGGTCGAGGCAGCCGACGTGCCCGAACTCAAGGTCGCGGCGCTGATCGACGGATCGGGCGCGCACGCGCCCACCAAGGCGATGGTCGTCGCGGCCCCGCGCGTCGACAGCGCGCAATTCGCGGTGCTGGTGCAATGCGGGATCGGCGATTACCGCGCCGGGGACGAACTCGTCTGCCAGTCGCTGGCGCCCGACGACTTCGCCCGCGCGCTTAACCGCGACGTGCTGGTGCCGCGCCCCGCCGGGCGCTTCCTGTTCGGCCGCCTCATCGACCGCGACCCCGACAGGCTCCAGATCCTGCCCCTCGAAGCCGGCGGCCGCCAGCAAGTGGTCGCCAACCCGCCGTGGATCGGAATGGCGATACGGCTGGTGCGGGGGCTTTAGGAACAAGTCGGAAAGCGGCGCTACCCGTTCGCGTTCGAAGCACCGCGATGCGGGCATCCCGGCCAGCAGCACGGGCGGCGTTTGCCTTCCGCCAGACTCTCGCAACCCCATGCGATGCGCTTGGCCCGCGTCTCCGGCTTTTTCGGGGACTGGATCCAGCAGATCCACTCGTTGCGCGCGAGCGGGGTGATATCTTCCCAGGTCGCGAGCGCGAGGGAGCTGGCTTTCAGCGCTTCCTCGAGGTCCGCGGGAAGGTCATGGACCACGCCGCCCGGAAGATGTGTCGCGCCAGCCATGGGGCTTTCTTGCAGCGGACGCCCGTCACCGCAATGGGCGGGACGCGTCACTTGGCCCGGGTCAGCCAAAACGCCATTCCGGGGAGCGGGTCTTGCGGGTTCGCGGGACTGAGGTGAACGGGCGCCGCGAGCCGGGGCCGCGTCCTTGCCGCGGGTTATTGTTCCAGAATCACGCACGCCCAGGTCCTACGCGGCGCATTCGGGATCGTTCGCAAAGTTGCGATTAATCGTCAAACCCCCGGCCGGATCAGACGCAATCCGCGGCAATCCCATAGTGGAAGCCGTGACTGATCGAGCCATGGCTTTCGATATGCGCGAGAGCGCGGATGCGAAGCGCCTCGCCATGGTCGATCAAGGACTGGCCGAGCGCCTGATCGGCAAGCCGTTTCAAACGCGGCCGGGCGAGGTCGATCTGGCTGTTCACGAACTTCGCCTGATAAGCGACCGGAAACTTGCGCGCGGAAACTGGCTGGAAGCCCGAGCGCCGAAGCTCCGCCAGCACCCACTCGAGCGGATATTCGCGATAGCTTGGCTGCCCCGAGAGCATGAGGCAGGCATCGCGGTAGCGGCCAATTTCCCAGATCAGTGAGCCGGCCTCGTGGCGCGGCCGCGCGACGACATAGGGCTCCATGCCGGTGACGTAGAGCCGCTTTCGGGTCAGCGGGCGGAGCCGCGCAAACAGCGACGTCTGGAAAAAAGGCGCATGACCCTCGATCGCGCCGAGCAGATGATCGGCCAGAACGGTGTCGAATGTCTCGCCGGCCAGGAAATCCGCATCGGCCCAGTTGCCGACGAGGATGCGATCCTGAGGTCGCTGCCGTTCGCCAAACACGCTGCGTACCCGCGCCGCCATTGCAGTCGCCCCGGTGACGGCCGTGATCGCGTCCGTATCCAGAGTCGCCAGCCAGCGGAGCGAGCGGGTGCCGGTCCCCGCGTCCAGCACCTGTCCGTAAGCGGCGTCCCCTTGCGCCGCCGCGATGAACGCAAAGTGGGCCGACCCGCTCATGACTGGGGCATCCGATGAAACTCCGGGTGGTAAAACTCGACGGCGCGGGAGGTGTGCTAGCGGATCGGGGCCCACGCCGACAGTATCGGCATTCCCTTTGCCGACCATCCCGGCCGCTGCCCCGCCGCCGGGCCTAGGGCACGCGGTGGAGCTCGCGATAATAATGGGAACCGTTGTCGGGATCGTCGAGCTCGATGATCAAAATGTCGCCCTTGAGCCGGTACGGGCGGAGCTGGTCGGTGTCGGTGTAAATCGTGTTGAGCGCGCCTTCGACCTGATGGTGAAGAACCTGCTTCGCCTTGTCGACGCGGTAGGTTCCGAAATAGCCGACATAGGCGTTGTAGGCCTGCGCTTTTTCCGCATCGGTGGCGGTCTCGTCGTCGCCGGAAGCGAACGGCGGCAGCGGAGGATTGCGCATGATGTGAATGCTCAAGTGGCCGGTCGGGTCGTAAACGAAATAGCCGCGCGGGTGTTCGCCATAGGGCTTGTCGACCTTGCCGTCCTTGGCCGTGTTCTCGAACCGGACCAGGCGCCAGGTTCCGACCAGGCCCGGTTCGCCGGCCGCCACGGCGGGGTTTGGCGCGGGCGCGGGCGCCGAGAAAGTCGGACTCGCGGCGAAAAAGAGCGCTGCGGCTGCGGCGGTCGCCAGGTGCAATGACGACTTCATGCAAATTCCCCCTCTTCTGGAAAGCGGACCTCCGCCGACCTCAATGCTCTTGCCACGTCGGCAGCGGCGCCTCGACCCGGCACACCAGGCCCGTGGGTGCGAATTTCAGCTCGGCTTTACCCTTCAGTTCGGCCGCCAGCGTGCGCTTGATCAGTTTGGTGCCGAAGCCCGCGCGCGACACCGGAGCGACCGGCGGCCCGCCCTCCTCGCTCCAGACGAAGATGAGCCTGTCCGCGCCGACCGTCCAGCGGACCGTCACGTGCCCGCGCTCGTTCGACAGAGCGCCATATTTGGAGGCGTTGGTGGCCAGTTCGTGGGTGGCGAGGGCCATGGCGACGGCGGTGGAGGGCGGGAGCATCAGCGTCGGCCCTTCGACGGTGCAGCGGTCGGGGCCGCAGAAGGGCGCGAGCGCCTCGGTCACCACTTCGACCATCGAGG
>JANNDN010000132.1:0-8439 GCA_031387795.1 Sphingomonas sp. | reverse complement strand
CCCCAAGCTGCTCGGCGCGGGGCTGTTTTTCTTCGCCGGGCTGATCCTGGCGCGAATCGTCCGCCACATTATCGAGGCCGCACTCGGAGCGCTCAATCTCGAGCGGCTGGCGAGCCGCGCCGGCCTCAAGCTCGGCGACGAAGCCCCGGCTTCGATTGCCGCCGGAGCCGCGACCGCGAGTCCAATAGCCAAGGCGGTCGGCATGACCGTCGGCGCGATCATCATCATCTTCGCCGCCATCGGCGCCCTCCAGATCCTCAAGGTCGAGGCGATCTCGGGGCCCGCGACCAACATGCTCAACAGCATCGCCATCGCGATTCCCCGCGTGTTCGCGGCCTTGGTCTGGCTGGCCATCGCCTTCCTCATCGGCAAGTTCGTCAAGACCCTGATCGAGACCGTGCTGCCGAGCATGGGGTTCGACAACAGCGTCCGCGCGATCGGCGCGGTGCCCGACACCACCAACCCGTCGAAGATCGTCGGCGCGATCGCCTTCACCGCGATCCTGCTGATCGCCGCGATAGAGGCGGCGCGGCAATTGGGCGGAGACAGCGTCGCGGCGTTGCTGTTCCAGGTCACCGAGCTTGGCGGCAAGGTCATTTTCGGGACCGTCATCATCGTCGTCGGGCTGTTCCTGGCGCGGATTTTGGCCAACCTCGTCGGCAGCTCGACCGGCGAGGGCGGCTATGCCCAGACGATCGTCAAATATGCGATCATCGCCTTGTTCACCGCGATCGGCCTGACCTTCATGGGGCTGGCCAATGAGATCGTGATGATGGCGTTCGGGCTGATCCTGGGCTCGGCCGCGGTCGCAACTGCGCTCGCTTTCGGGCTTGGCGGGCGCGAATGGGCGGGACGGCAACTCGAAGGCTGGCAGTCGCGCAGATCCCCGCCAATCATCACTCCGCCGCCGCGGATCGACCCAAGCGGCCAGCCGCCGCTGGTGTGACGGCGGGTTTCGACGCTTTTTTCGCGATCGACTGGTCGGGGGCGAAGGGCCGGCGCCACAAGGGCATCGCGATTGCCGAGGCGCGCGGCGAGGCGGCGCCGCGGCTGGTCCGCCCCGGCCATGTCTGGTCGCGCGCGGAGGTCAGCGACTGGCTGCTCACCCAGGCCGCCAGAGAACCGAGCCTGTTCGGCTTCGACTTCTCGTTTGCGCCGCCGATCCACGAGCGCGGCGAATATTTGCCGGGAGAGGTCGACGTCCCCCGCACCGCGCGCGAATTCTGGGCCTATGTCGATCGGCTCAGCGATGACGAGGACCTCGGCGCGGCCAGCTTCCTCGAGCAGGCGCACCGCAGGCATTTCTATTTCGGGATCGCCGACGGGGTGAAGGCCGACTTCATGCACTTTCGCCAATGCGACGCCCGGCTCAACGAGCAAGGCGGGCGCAAGACCGCGAGCGCGTTCGACGCGATCGGCGCGGCGCAAGTGGCGAAGGCCAGCTTCGCGGGGATGCGGCTGCTCCACCGGCTTGGGCCCGAAGTGGCGATCTGGCCGATAGACCCGCTCCCGGTGCGCGGCAGCGCGGTGGTCGAAATCTACACCCGGATTTACATCCGCCGCGCCGGGCTGAGCGGCCGCAAAATCCGCAGTCGCGCCGAGCTCAACCGCGCGCTCGCCGGCCTCGACAGTCCGCCCGCTCGGCTGCGCTTCGAACCTGATGATCACCAGACCGACGCTTTGGTCACCGCGGCGGGAATGCGCCACCTGATGGCGACCGAGCCGCGCGCCTTTACCCCGGCCGGCCTCACTCCCGATCTGGCGCAATCCGAGGGCTGGACCTTCGGCGTGCTATAATCCTAAGGCGCGGGGCGGGGCTTGGGCCGGATTAGCACAGGGGTAGTGCAGCGGTTTTGTAAACCGAAGGTCGGGGGTTCGAATCCCTCATCCGGCACCATCATCTGACCGATTCAGGGCTCGGCCCGAACTCTTGCCTCGCTTGAACGACAAGCGCATGAACGCGGCAACGGGAGATTGATGATGCCGCAATATGTCATCGAGCGTGAGATGCCCGGCGTGGGCAAGTTGGGGGCCGGCGACCTCAAGATGGCTTCGCAAACCTCGTGCAAGGTGCTGAGCGAACTCGGACCCGACATCCAGTGGGTCCACAGCTATGTCACCGACAACAAGATCTATTGCGTCTATCGCTCGCCCAATGAAGAGATGATCCGCGAGCACGCGCAGCGCGGCGGTCTGCCGGTGAACAAGATTTCCCAGATCCGGACGACCATCGACCCGACGACGGCCGAATAGCCGCCGCCGCCGGAGCGATCTTCATGGCGGACGTCTTCGTTTCCTATTCCAGAACCGACGAAGCGACGGCGAGCAAGGTTGCGGAAACACTCGGCGCGGCCGGGTATCAGGTGTGGCGCGACGATCAGCTGCCCGCTCACCGCGCTTATGCCGAGGTTATCGAGGAGCGATTGAAGGGCGCCAAGGCGGTAGTTGTCCTGTGGTCTGCCGAGGCGGCAAAATCGCAATGGGTGCGGGCGGAAGCCGACGCGGCACGGACCGCCGGCACGCTCATCCAGGCCAGCCTCGACGGCTCGATTCCTCCACTCCCGTTCAACCAGATCCAGTGCGCCGACCTCAAGGACTGGGACGGCGGCGAGGAAAGCGCGGGGTGGCGCAAGTTGACCGACAGCGTGGCGGTTCTCGTCCCATCGCAAGCCGGGAAAGGCGCGAGTCCGATACGCGATCCAGCGCGGGCTCTATCGATCTGCGTCCTGCCGTTCCAGAACATGAGCGGTGATTCCGAACAGGAATATTTCAGCGACGGGATCAGCGAGGACATCACCACCGATCTGAGCAAGGTGTCGGCGCTGGGGGTGGTGGCCCGCAACACCGCCTTCACCTTCAAGGGCCGGTCGGTCAACGTGTGCGATGTCGCGCGGCAACTCGGCGTCAGCCACGTGCTCGAGGGCAGCGTGCGCAAGGCCGGCCAGCGGGTCCGGATCACCGCCCAGCTGATCGATGGCGGCAGCGGCGACCATTTGTGGGCCGACCGCTACGACCGCGACCTCGACGACATTTTCGCGATCCAGGACGAAATTTCGAAAGCGATTGTCGCCGCACTCAAGCTCAAGCTCCTGCCCGAAGAGAAAAAGGCGATCGAGCGGCGCGGCACGACCAACGTCGAAGCCTATAATATGTATCTGCTGGCCCGGCAGTTCTGGATCACCGGTAACATCGGCGACAAGCGCCGCGAAGAGCGCGTCATGCGCATCTGCGGCAAAGCGGTCGAACTCGATCCCCAATATGCCCAGGCGTGGGCGCTGCTCGCGATCGCGCAGTCGAGCCTGCGCTACAATTTCGACGTTCCGGTCGACGATGGCTTCGCCGCGGCCAATGCCGCATTGTCGATCGATCCGTCGATCGCGGAGGCCTATTGCCCGCTCGCCCGGCGACTGTCGGAACAGCAGCGGCTCGACGAGGCGGTGGCGGAGATCGACCGCGCCCTGAAGCTCGACCCCGATTCGTGGGAAGTGAACAAGGAGGCCGGCAGGCTCGCGGTCGACCAGCGTCGGCTCGAAGACGCCAGACGCTATTATGAAAAGGCATGCGCGCTAATGGAAAGCGATTTCCACGCTTGGGCGCTGGTGGTCACTTGTTATCAGGCACTCGGCGATTCGGCCGCGGTCCAGCGCGGCGCGAAGATGATGGTGAGCGAGGCGCAAAAAGCGCTGGCCGAGGATCCTAGCAACGGTGCCGCGCTTGGCATTGCGGCCGGCGGGCTGGCCATCACCGGCGAGCACGAGCGCGCCCGCGAGTGGATCGGGCGGGCGATGCTGCTCGATCCCGACAATGACAATATGCGCTACAATTTCGCCTGCGTTTTATGTTGCTACATGAACGATCGGGAGGGTGCTCTGTCGCTCCTCGCGACCACGCTGATGCGCTCGCGCAACCACCTGCGCGCCGCTCAGACCGACCCCGATTTCGATTGCCTGCGCGACGAACCACGATTCCGGGAACTGCTGGCTCGGGCGCGCGAGCGGCACGGCGAGACGCCCGCCAAATCCCATTGATCCCCATTACCACCAAGAGGCTTATCCACAAGTTCATCCACGGATATCGCGACGCTAGGCGACGATTTCGCTGGAACAATCACGAGGATCGGGCATTATCCGGGTGTGTTCCAAATCCTTCGGGATGAGGAACATGGAACCCCGCCAACTTCGGTTGGCGGGGTTTACTCGTTTATGGGCTTTGCCATTTCCGGTCCGCGCGCCGTTCGTCGGCCCTTCCCCACCATTCGTCGGCCGGTCGAACAAGCAATTGACGCGTCGATGCTCGGCCCTACTGTCCTACTCAACTAAGGCACCTGGGGGCTTTGATGCTTGAGATCCAAAACCTGTCGCACACCTATGCCAACGGCACCGTTGCGCTCGACGACGTCAGCCTGTCGATCCCGCGCGGGATGTTCGGCCTGCTCGGACCCAATGGCGCGGGCAAATCGACCCTGATGCGGACCGTGGCGACCCTCCAGGAGCCGACCGCGGGGACGATCATCTTCGGCGAGATCGACGTGCTCAAGGATCCCGAACGGCTGCGCGAAACATTGGGCTATCTGCCGCAGGATTTCGGTGTTTACCCCCGGGTCACCGCTTATTCTATGCTCGATCAGATGGCGGTGCTGAAGGGCATCACCGGTCGCGGCGACCGCAAGTCGGTGGTCGAAACCCTGCTCCAGCAGACCAATTTGTGGGCCGTTCGCAACAAGTCGATCGCCGGATTTTCGGGCGGCATGCGCCAGCGCTTCGGCATCGCCCAGGCGCTGATCGGCAACCCCGAGCTGATCATCGTCGACGAGCCGACCGCGGGCCTCGACCCCGAGGAGCGCAACCGCTTCCTCAACCTGCTCGCAGGCATCGGCGACAATGTCGTCGTCATCCTTTCGACCCATATCGTCGACGATGTCGCGGACCTGTGCCCGCTGATGGCGGTGCTGGCGAACGGGCGGTTGCAGCTTCAGGGCAAGCCCGCCGACCTCATCGCCTCGACCCGCGGACGAGTGTGGAAGAAGACCATCCCGCATTCCGAGGTTGAAAAATATCAGTCGGAGCATGAGGTGATCTCGACCCGCCTCTACGCCGGCAACACCATCGTCCATGTCCTTTCGGACCAGCAGCCCAAGGGCTTTGAGCCGGTCGAGGGCGGGCTCGAGGACGTCTATTTCTCGACCCTCTCGACGCTCCGCCGCGCCGCCTGACCAGGAGACAGACGATGCTTCTGGGGATCACCTCCTTCGAAATCCGCTATCAGCTCAAGAACCCGGTGTTCTGGGTCGCGGTGGCAATTTTCTTCCTGCTCGGCTTCGGACTGACCTCCAGCGAAAACGTCAGCATGGGGACCCCGGGCGCGGTCCATGAAAACTCGCCTTATGCGATCATCATCGCGACCGGCGTGATGACCATATTCTATTTGCTGGTGGTGACCGCGTTCGTCGCCAACGCGATCGTCCGCGACGACAATAGCGGATTCGCGCCGGTCGTGCGGGCGACCCGGGTTACGGCTCGACAGATGGTGATCGGCCGCTTTGCCGGCGGTTTCATCATCGCCTGCCTGGGCTATCTCGCGGTTCCGCTGGGCATGTTCGCGGGCTCGATGATGCCGTGGGTCGATCCGGAAACAATCGGCCCGCAAGTGTTGTCTTATTATCTGTGGCCGTTCCTGATCGTCGCCATCCCCAATCTGTTTGCGCTGTGCGCGATGTTGTTCGCGCTGGCCACGGTCATGCGCTCGATGATGGCGAGCTATATCGGCGCGGTGGTGATGGTGATGGGCTATCTCATCACCAACGGAGTAGTCGGCAACAAGGTCGAATATCGCGAGACGTTTGCGCGCTTCGACCCGCTCGGCATCGGCGCGGTCGACGATATCACCCGCTACTGGACGCAGACGGAGATGAACACGCGGCTGGTCGAGCTGACCGGCTTTCTGCCGTTCAATCGGGTCTTCACCATCCTCCTCGGGCTCGCCTTCCTCGGTTTCACCTTGTGGCGCTTCACCATGACCGAGCGCGCGCCCTCGAAACGGCGGCTGCGCCGGCTGGCCAGGCGCGACGCAGCGGCGGCGAAGCTCGCGGCGATCGCACCGACGCTCGGCGGCGGAGCAATCCGCGCGGCCGATTGCACGCCGTCGCGCGTCACCCAGTTCATGACCCGCCTGCGGGTCGAGACGCGGCAAGTGCTGACCAGCCCCGGACTGTTCGTCCTGACCCTGTTTGCGATCGGCCAGACCGCGACCATCCTGTGGTTCGGCCAGACCGCTTACGGCACCGCCGACCATCCGACCGTGGCGGCGACGATCGACGCGGTCCGCGGCGGTTTCGCCATCATCCTCGTCATGATCGCCGGCTTTTACGGTGGCGAATTGGTGTGGCGCGAGCGCGACCGCAAGATGAACGAGCTGATCGATTCGACCCCGCTGCCGGCGTGGATCATGACCGTGCCCAAGGTGCTCGCGATCTTCATCGTGCTGGTCGTGGTCAATCTCGCCGGAATGCTCACCGGCCTGGTTTATCAATTGCTCGGCGGCGCCAATGATTATGGTGTCGGCAGCTATCTCGGCTGGTTCATCATTCCGGCGGCGATCGACGCCTTGCTGCTCGCCGTGCTCGCGGTCTTCATCCAGGTATTGAGCCCCAACAAATATGTCGGCTGGGGGCTGCTGTTCGTATGGTTCGTCGGAACCATCTTCCTCAACAATATGGGCTATTCCAACCCGCTCTACTCTTATGGCCGGACCCCCGGAGTGCCGCTCAGCGACTTCGTCGGGATCGGCAGCTTCTGGATGGGCGAGCGCACGCTCCAGCTCTACTGGGCCTTGTTCGCGGTCATCCTGCTCGTCGTCTCGCACTTGCTATGGCCGCGCGGGACCGATCTGTCGCTCAAGGTCCGGGCTCGCCGCGCGCTCCGCCGGCCACTGGCCCAGCCGCTGGCGATCGCCGGAGTAGCCGCGCTCGCGATGGCCGCGACCGGGGCCTATGCTTATCACAACATCAAGGTCCTCAACCCCTATTTCACCGCCGATGACATCGAGAAGCAGACCGCCGGGCTCGAGAAGAAGTATCTCAAGTACGAGAGCCTGCCCCAGCCCGCAGTCACCCACGTCACCCTCGATGCCCGGCTCTTTCCGAAAGAGCGCCGGCTGCTCGTCGACGGCCGTTACGACCTCCAGAACAAGACCGACGCACCGATGCGCGAAATCCACGTCCGCAAGAGCGATCGCAACGTCGAGTGGCTGAAACTCGACGTCAGCGATGCGAAACTGGTGCTCGACGACCAGGATTACGGCTATCGCATCTATCGCTTCGCGACGCCGCTGGCACCGGGAGCCAAGGCCGCGCTGACCTTCCGCTCACGCGTATGGAACCGCGGCTTTCCCGCCGGCAATCCCCACACCGACGTGATCGAGAACGGCACCTTCATCAACAATGGCGTTTTCGCGCCGACCATCGGGATGAGCCGCGACGGTCTGCTTCAGGACCGCGCCCAGCGCCGGCGTCAGGGCCTCAAGCCCGAGCTCAGGATGGCCAAGCTCGAGGACATGGGCGCGACCAAGGGGAGCTACATCGAAGCCGATTGGGTGACCTCGGACATCAAGCTCACCACCGACGCCGGGCAAACCCCGATCGCGCCGGGCAAGCGCGTGTCCGACTCGACGAGTGGCGGCCGCCGCACCGCGCGCTTCATCAGCGAGGCGCCGATCCTCCATTTCTTCTCGATCCAGTCGGCCGATTACAAGATCGCGAAGCGGATGCACGACGGCGTCGAGATCGAGGTTTACTACCGCCCGGGTCACGACTGGAACGTGCCGAAGATGCTTCGAGCGATGGGCTCGTCGCTCGATTACTACCGCAAGAACTTCGGGCCTTATCAGTTCGATTACGCGCGGATCATCGAGTTCCCGCGCTATGCCAGCTTTGCCCAGGCCTTCGCCGGCACCATGCCCTATTCGGAATCGATCGGCTTCGTCGCCAACACCGACGATCCCAAGGAAATCGACTGGACGACCTATGTCATCGCGCACGAGATCGGGCACCAATATTGGGCGCACCAGGTCGTTGGCGCCGACCAGCAGGGGGGCACGCTGACCAGCGAGACCCTCGCGCAATATTCGGCGTTGATGGTGATGAAACATCTCTACGGGCCGGAGAAAATCCGCCGCTTCCTCAAATATGAGCTCGATGCCTATCTGCGCGGGCGCCAAAGCGACGTGGTGGAGGAAGTGCCGCTCTACCGGGTCGAGAACCAGGGCTACATCCACTACCGCAAGGGTTCGCTGGTCATGTATTTGCTGCAGGAGCGGCTGGGCGAAGATGCGGTCAACCGCGCGCTCCAGCGCTTCCTCGCCAAATATCGCTTCACCGGCCCGCCATATTATCGCTCGGTCGATTTCATCGCCGAGCTGCGCAAGGAGGCGAAGAGCGCCGAG
>JANNDN010000128.1:0-1911 GCA_031387795.1 Sphingomonas sp. | reverse complement strand
TTGTCGAGCGCGGCGAGGCTGTGGTGGAGCCACCAGCGTTGCGCCGCGCCAACCGCGAAATCGCCCGCGCCGGCATCATCGAGCACGAACAAAGGCACGATCGGACCGTCTTCTAGCGCTGCCATGAGCGCGCGATTGTCGGTCAGGCGAAGGTCGCGGCGGAACCAGAGGAGCGCGGTCATGCGCGACCGGCTAAGAGCACAAATCGACTTCGGTTTCGCGGCCAAGCGGACCGCGGCGAGTCTCGCCTGGAAGCCCATAGCGGCCGTCGGTAACCTCGACTTTCGCAACGCAACCATCGCGGGTCACGCCCGCGACCGGAAGCACCGACCAGTAGAGGAATTTGCGCAGGCTCGGGTCGCGCTGGATCGCGCGGCGGACGACGGGATCGTCCATCATCGTCGGCACCGGCCGACCCTCGTGTCCGAGACCGCCGAGGATGTGCCACTCGGCGCGATGGATGCTCGCGTCGTTGCGCCAGCTCATCTGCCGTTGCCATGACATGATTGGTTGCGCCGAGGCGAAGATCGCCTGCGCCTTGGGGTGGTGCGCGCGGACATCGGCGATGGCGCGCTCGCTAAGGCCGATGTTGAGGCAGATATAGGCGAAGGCGACGACAAGCGCGGCCTGGACCGGGCGGCCCCAATGCGCATGGCGCTGTTTCTCGCGCATCCGCGACCACGCGATGGTCAGAGCGAGCAGCGACCACAACCAGACGTCGATGATGAACAGGCTGTCCGAATGGAACCAGCGGCCGGACAAGGGCGAGAACAACTGGACCGCATAGGTGGTCTGAAGATCGAGCAGCGGGTGAGTGAGCGCACCGATATAACAGAGCGCAAGCAGCCATTTGGGGTGCATAGCGAGGCCCGACTTGAAGCGGGTGCCGCGCGCGACCTGCCAGCGGTCGAGCAGCATCAGCAGGCCCCACAGCACCAGTGGGAGGATGAGGACGCCGCCGATCAAACTGTGGGTCACGCCGCGATGCGTGGCGAGCGGCTCCCACGGCGCCCATTGGAAAAAAACGTCGATGTCGGGCGCATTGGCGGCGAGGATCAGCGCAGCGAGGCCCTTGCGGCTCTTGGTCTTGAGCCCCGCCTGGCCGAGGGCCCAGCCGGCGAGTGAGTGGGTGAGATTGTCCAGTGTCGAAGCCTATCGGATTAGCGGAGAGAAAATGGGTCACGCGGAGACGCGGAGATCGCAGAGAGATTTGCGCGAGGCACCGGCCTTTCGACCTTCTCCGCGATCTCAGCGTCTCCGCGCGAAAAAGTAATACGGCCCTTCGGCCAGCTCAGGGCGAACCGACTTTGAAATCGACGCTCACTCCGCGCGGGGTTCCTTCTCGACTTGCCAGGTCTGACCCTTGGCGACGAGCTTCTGGAGGTCGGGGGTCTTGCCTTCGGCCGCGGCGCGGTTCTGTTCGACGACGGCGCTTTCGAACGTCGGCGCGGGGTCTTCGTAGATGACGCCCAAGGCGACCGGGAAGCCCGGCGGCAATTCGATCAGCATTCCGGCGATGCCGCGGTTCTTGGGATCGTGGACGATGACCGCGGGATCGTCAGCGGCGACGACCTTAAGCTTCAAGGTCGCGACATCGAGCGCGAGGCCCTTCTCGCCGTTCGCGAACAGCATCTTCTCGCCCGCCTTGAGCCACAATTGATTGTCGGCCGCGACAGCCTTGTCGGTGAAGCTGGCGAACACGTCGTCGTTATAGACCACGCAATTCTGGAAGATTTCGACGAAGCTGGCGCCGCGGTGCGCGTGCGCGGCCTTGAGCACATCGGGGAGGTTCTTGTTGACGTCGATCGCGCGGGCGATGAAGCGCGCGCCCGAGCCAAGCGCGAACATGCACGGGGTCATCGGCCGGTCGATCGATCCGAACGGGGTCGAGGGGCTGCGCGTGCCGACGCG
>JANNDN010000125.1:0-6676 GCA_031387795.1 Sphingomonas sp. | reverse complement strand
CCCGGCGCCTTCGTGAATCAGGTGCGCGAATTCGTACAGCTCGACGCCGACGAAGCCGGCGCCGAGCAGGCCGGTCAACGCCAGCCATCCCAGCGTGGCGGCCTGCCGGGTGCGCTGCATCTCGATCATCGCGAAGCCGTAGGTGATCGACGACACCAGCAGGATCGCGGTGTTGAGTGCGACGATCGGAAGCTCGAAAATCTCGCGCGGGGTCGGACCGCCGGCATAGCTGGTGCCGAGCACGCCAAAGGTCGCGAAGATTGCCGCGAACAGCAAAGCATCGCTCATCAGGTAAATCCAGAAGCCGAGCAATGTCGCTCCGCCCGGCGGGTGCGAATGATCGTCCTCCAGCTGATAGAAGACGGGCGCTGCGGGCGCCTTGCGGGTCCTGGCCTTGGCCGCCATCGCTCAGCCCTCCGCCGCCAGGCGCATGCGCCCGGCTTCGTCGCGCTTCACTTCGGCGGCGCTGACATAATAATCGCGATTATAGTTGAAGGTGTGACCGATCGCGACCGCAAGCAGGCCGACGAACGCCAGCGCGGCCAGCCACCAGACGTACCATATCATCGCGAAGCCGAGCACCGCCGCCAGTCCCGCGAGGATGACTCCGGTGCCGGTGTTGCGCGGCATGTGGATGCGTTGGAACCCCGTCTCGGGCTGCTTCGACCCGCGCTTCTTCATGTCGTACCAGGCGTCGAGTTCGTGGACGACCGGAATGAAGGCGAAATTGTAGAAGGGCGGCGGCGAGGACGTCGACCATTCGAGAGTCCGTCCGTTCCACGGATCGCCGGTCGTATCGCGCAGCTTTTCGCGATTCTTGATCGACACCGCGATCTGGATGACGAACGCCAGGATCCCGACCAGAATGATCAGCGCGCCGATGCCCGCGATGATGAACCAGATCTGCAGGCTGGGGTCGTCGAAATGGCGGACTCGCCGCGTCGTCCCCATCAGGCCGACGATGTAAATCGGCGTCCACGCCACCCAGTAACCGATCACCCAGCCCCAGAAACTGACCTTGCCCCAGAATTCGTCGAGCTTGAACCCGAAGGCCTTGGGGAACCAGTAGGTCATCCCCCCGAACAGTCCGAACACCACCCCGCCGATGATCACGTTGTGGAAGTGCGCGACCAGGAAGAGAGAATTGTGGAGCACGAAATCCGCCGGCGGCACCGCCAGCAACACCCCGGTCATGCCCCCGACCACGAACGTGATCATGAAGGCAATCACCCACATCATCGGCAATTCGAAGCGGATTTCGCCGCGGTACATCGTGAATAGCCAGTTGAAGATCTTGGCGCCGGTGGGGATGGCGATGACCATCGTCGCGATGCCGAAGAAGCTGTTGACGCTGGCTCCCGACCCCATGGTGAAAAAATGGTGGAGCCAGACGAGGTAGCTGAGGATGGTGATGACCACGGTCGCGTAGACCATCGACGAATAGCCGAACAATCTTTTGCCCGAGAAGGTCGAGGTGATTTCGGAATAAATTCCGAACACCGGCAGGACTAGCACATAGACCTCGGGATGGCCCCAGATCCACACCAGGTTCCAGTACATCATCGGGTTGCCACCAAGGTCGTTGGTGAAGAAATTGGTGCCGACGTAGCGGTCGAGCATGAGCAGCGCGAAGGCCCCCGTCAGCGCCGGGAAAATTGCCACCGCCAGCACCTGGCTGCACAAGGCGGTCCAGGTGAAGACCGGCATCTTCATCATCGTCATTCCGGGCGCGCGCATCTTGAGGACCGTGGTCACCATGTTGATGCCCGACAAGGTCGTGCCGACGCCCGCGATCTGGAGCGCCCACAGATAATAATCGGGGCCGGTGCCAGGACTGTTCTGAAGGTTCGCGACGGGGACATAATTAAGCCAGCCGGCGGTCGAGAATTCACCCACGAACAGCGACACCATGACCAAAGCCGCGCCCGCCGCGGTGAGCCAGAAGCTGATGCTGTTGAGATAGGGAAAGGCGACATCGCGCGCGCCGATCTGGAGCGGCATGACGAAGTTGATCACGCCCGAGATCAGCGGGATCGCGACGAAGAAGATCATGATCGTCCCGTGCGCGGTGAAGACCTGATCATAATGGTGGGCGTTGAGGTATCCCTCGCTCCCGCCGAAGGCCATCGCCTGCTGCAGTCGCATCATCAACGCGTCGGCAAAGCCGCGCAGCAGCATGACGATGCCGAGGATCATGTACATGATCCCAATCTTCTTATGATCGACGGTGGTGAACCACTCGCGCCACAGCCAGCCCCACAGTCGATACTTGGTGACCGCGCCGACAACCCCGAGTCCGAGCAGCGCGACCACCGCGAAAGTGGCGAGCAGGATTGGCTCGTGGATGGGGAAACTTTCCCACGTCAGGCGGCCGAAGATGGTCTTGGCGAGCGACTGGTCAAACACGGGAATTTCTCCGGGCCATCAGGCGGCTACGGCGCGGCGCGGCAAAAGCTCGCGAAGCGGCTGGAGGGCGGTCATGTTGCGGTTTTCGGGAGCCCCGAGGCGGGTCGCACCCGACGCCTTGGCTGGATCGGCGGGTTTGGTCACGTGGGCGCCCGATCCCTTTTCGAGCGGCGATTTGAAGACCGCGCCCTCGGCCTTGCCATGCTGGGGCAGCGAGGTGTGCCCCGGCGGCATTCCGGCGCCGGCTCGGACGTCTCCGGGGTGCCCGCCGCCGCGGCGGTCGTGGGCCATGATCTGCGACATGCACGGCGTGCCCGGTTCGACGCAACGCTCGAGGATGCGCTGGTAAAGGTCGCCGGGAACCGCGGCGAAGAGGATGGCGGGCACCTTTTCGCTCGGCTTCTCCAGCCGGCGATAAGTGTCGAGGTCGAGCGAGCGCCCCGACCCACGCGCTTCGCCGACCCATTTCGCAAAGCCGGCGTCGTCGACTCCGCGCAACCTGAAACGCATGTCGCTGAACCCCGCGCCGCTGTAATTGGCCGACATTCCGGAATAACTTCCGGGGCGGTTGAGCACCGCGTGGAGCTGGCTCTGCATCCCAGGCATGGCGTAGATCATTCCCGCGAGCGTGGGCGCATAAAAGGTGTTCATCATATTGGTCGAGGTGATGTCGAAGCGGACCTGGCGATCGACCGGGAGCACCAGCTCGTTGACCGTCGCGATCCCCTGTTCGGGATAAATGAACAGCCACTTCCAGTCCATCGAGACGACCTGCACGGTCAGCGGTTTTCCAGTCGGCGCGCTTGCTTCCGGTCCGGCCGCAATCCGGTCGAGCGGGCGGAACGGGTCGAGCAAATGGGTGCTCGACCAGGTCAAAGCGCCGAGCGCGATGATGATCAGCAACGGCGCCGACCAGATCGCCAGCTCGAGCATGGTCGAATGGTCGAAATCGGGATCGTAGGTCCCGCCTTGCCCTTTGCGGTAACGCCAGGCGAACAGCACGATCAGGATGAGCACCGGAACGATGATCAGCAGCATCAGCCCGGTCGAGATGTAGATGATGTCGCGCTGTTGCAAGGCGACGTCGCCGGCGGGGTCGAGCACTTCCCCGCCGCAGGCCGCGCACAGGAGCAGAATCGGCAGAATCACGAGGATTTTTGCCCGCGCCAACTGTGGAAGGTGTTGCTGCAGCATCGAGGCTCCCTAACGCCCGGCGACCCTGTTCACTATTGGGCATTTTGTCCAATGCCATTTGCTCGCATATTAAGCCAATGGACGAGCGGCTGCCTTGCGCCGATAGCGTCCGTGCAGGATGTCCGCGTCCTTTGGAAGAGAGGCCCCAATGACGGTCACCGCTTCGGCGTCGAACTCGACCCAGCTGGAACGCGACGCGCAACGGATCAGCGCTGACGAATCGATCGAACCGGGCGATATCGCGATCGGCGTCATCATCGGCCGGACCAGCGAGTTCTTCGACTTTTTCGTCTACGCGATCGCCTCTGTGCTGGTGTTCCCGGCGCTGGTGTTCCCGTTCGTCGATCCGCTGACCGGCACGCTTTATTCCTTTGCCTTGTTCGCGCTGGCGTTCGTCGGGCGGCCGATCGGGACCCTGATTTTCACGTTCCTCGACCAAAAACACGGCCGCGGGGTCAAATTGACGATTGCGCTCTTCCTCCTTGGCGGTTCCACCATGGCGATCGCCATCCTGCCCGGGTACGAAAGTGTCGGCGCGATCAGCATCTGGCTGCTTGGCTTCTTCCGCTTGTGTCAGGGGATCGCGCTCGGCGGGGCGTGGGACGGCCTGCCTTCGCTGCTGTCGCTCAATGCGCCGCGCGCCCGGCGCGGCTGGTACGCGATGATCCCGCAATTGGGCGCCCCGCTGGGCCTGATCGTCGCCAGCGCCTTGTTCGCTTATTTTCTCGCGCTGCTCACGCCGCAGGACTTCCTCGGCTGGGGTTGGCGCTATCCGTTCTTCGTTGTTTTGGCGATCAACGTCGTGGCGCTGTTCGCGCGGTTGCGGCTGGTGGCGACGCCCGAGTTCAAGCGCTTGTTCGAAAGCCGCGACCTGCAACCCTCGCCGCCGTTCGAGACGCTGCGCAAGGAATGGCGGACGATCGCGCTGGGATCGTTCGCGCCGCTCGCCAGCTTCGCTCTGTTCCACCTGGTCGCGGTGTTCCCGCTGTCGTGGGTCAAATTGACGACCGATGAAAGCCTGGTCCGTTTCCTTGTGCTCGAGGCGATTGGGGCGGTCGTGTGCGTACTGGCGATGCTGGTGTCGGGGCTGGTCGCCGATCGGGTCGGCCGGCGCGCGGTGCTCGGCGTTTCGGCGGCATTGATCGGCGCCTATAGCGGCTTCGCCCCCCAATTGCTCGGCGCGGGGCAGCTTGGCGAGTCGGTGTACATGATCAGCGGCTTCGCGCTTCTGGGCCTCGCCTTCGGCCAGTCCTCGGGCGTCACCAACGGCAGCTTCGAGCCGACTTACCGCTACACCGGCGCCGCGATCGTCTCCAACTCGGCCTGGTTCATCGGCGCGGGGTTTGCTCCGCTAGTCGCGCTGTTCCTGGCGAGCCGCTTTGGGCTGTGGTCAGTCGGCCTCTATCTGCTGTCAGGGGTGCTGTGCACGCTCGGCGCGCTGGCGATCAACAAAGACTGGGCGCAGCGAAACAGCTAAGCTGGAGTGGTCCGCGCAACGTCGGGTACGTGACTTGACCATGGGGTCACCACAGCGATTTTTAGCCGTCCGCTTGATTGGAATTCGGTCAGGAGGAAGCGACGAAGCCGGGCCGATCGAGACGGAATTCGGCGATCCGGTCGCCACCCTCCACGACCAGTTGCGCGACATGCTCGCCGATCCCGGCCGAATGCTTAAACCCGTGACCCGAGCAGGCCGAGACGATCGTCACGCCAGGAAGGTCGGGCGCCGAGTCGATGACGAAACCCCCGTCGGGCGCGAAGGTGTAGAAACAGGCGACGGATTTGACGCTTTTGGCGCTCACACCGGCCAAGCGCCCGGCCACGTGTTCCGCATGCATCCGCGCGACTTCGCTCGCTTCGACCGATCGACCCATCGCCTCCGGCTCGGGCAGCGCGACCGAGTAATTTTCCGTCGCCACCTTGACCCCGCCAGTCGCCCCCGGCGCGATCGGAAAGCCGTAGAAACTGCACTCCGGATTGTCGCCGTGCAGCCAGATGAAGGTCGGGAATTCCCCCGCGACATAGAGTTCGGAATCGACCGGTTCGAACCAGTGAAGAACCTGTCGCAGCAGGCGCATCGGGGCCAGCGCGGACCGGGTCAACGCGGGCGACCAGCCACCGGCGCAGACGATGACCTGCGGCGCCTGATAGGTGCGCACATTGGTGACCAGCTCGACGATGCCGTTGCGCGCCTCGATCGACACCACGCGCTCGCCCGAGTGGATTGTGGCGCCGTGCACCGCGGCTTGCTCCAATTGAGCGGCGATACAGCGCTCTGGATACACCAGCCCGCCCCCCGGCTCGAAATAGATGCGCTCATTGCCGGTGAGCAAAAACTGCGGAAAGCGCGTCCGCGCTTGATCGGTCGACAGCAGCTCATGGTCGATGCCGAAGTTGCGCGCCGAGCTCAGGGTCCGTTCGAAAAAACCGGCCTGGCCGTGGAAAGGCGTGCCCGCGGGCGAGCCGTCGATCGCGAGGAAGCCGCATTCGAGCAGCAATTGCTGACCGGTCAGGCTCTCGAGCTCGCGCCAGATTTCGTGCGAGCGAAGCACCAAAGGGACATAGGCCGACCCCTCTCCCACCCCCTGGCGTGTGACTCGGGTCTCGCCGTGGCTCGACCCAAGGTCGTGCGGCGGGTGGTGCATGTCGATGCCGAGGGCGGCCACGCCGCGCAACGCCAATTGATAGAGGGTGGCGCTGCCCATCGCCCCAAGACCAACGACGATGGCGTCAAAATTCACCGGCCGCCTTTCTCGAAGCAACCGCTTAGTAAAATCGCCAATCGCGACGGTCAATTGCGGGGGACGGGAAGGGAAGGCATTGCGGTGCAGCACGGCCCGGCGCCTGTTCGAACCTCGAACGGGTCGATTTGGCGGAGCGGGAGGCTGCCGAACTTCAGAGGGGCTACAGCCGCAATTGTAGCTTTATTCCCCCATTCGTTCCCTCAAGGCAGAAAATGCAGACCGACAAGCCGTCTCGGACTATGTTGTCACTTCCAATCAGAGTCACGGGACTTGCGATGACATCCGTTCCAATCGACCCGTTGTTAGATGCAACGGCGATGATTGCGGGAGAC
>JANNDN010000123.1:0-6340 GCA_031387795.1 Sphingomonas sp. | reverse complement strand
TCCATGAACCACGGCATCGACGCGATCATCATCGCCAACACCACGATTTCGCGCCCGCCGCTCCATTCCCGCTTCGCCGGCGAAACCGGGGGGCTGTCGGGCGAGCCGCTCAAGGCGCTTGCGCTCGACGCGCTGCGGCGGTTTCGAGCGGCGAGCGGCGGGGCCATGCCGCTGATCGCCGCGGGCGGAATCGCGAGCCCGGACGACGCGTGGCAGCGGATCAAAGCGGGCGCGAGCCTGGTCCAGCTCTATTCCGCGATGGTCTATGAAGGACCGGGCTTGGGACGCCGGATCGCCGCGGGCCTCGCCGAGCGCGCCCGGGCCGAGGGCTATGCCAGCGTCAGCGAGGCGGTGGGACGAGAATGACCCGGCCCTCGCGGCGCGGGTCATAACCTCCGTCGACCCTGCTATTCTCACGGATCAGAACCGCGTGGACGCCCGAATCCTCGCCTTGGCCGGGCTTTACGACGATCCCGCGCTTGGCCAGCGCCTCGAGCACATTGGGCGCGAACTTGTCGACCTCGCCCTGAAAATTGGTGCCGCGCGCGACCAAATTGGGCTCGGCCAACGCCTGTTGCATCGGCAGATTCCAGTCGATCGCCGCGACCAGAGACTTGGCGACGAAGGCGAGGATGGCATTGCCCCCCGCCGATCCGATCGCCCCGGCGAAACGGCCGTCACGGTCGAGCAGGATGAGCGGAGTCATCGACGAGCGCGGGCGCTTGCCCGGGGCGACGGCATTGGCCGCGGGCCGACCGTCGGCGGTCACTGGACTGAACGAGAAATCGGTCAGCTGGTTGTTGAGGAAGAAGCCGTCGACCATCCGCCCCGACCCGAAGATCGATTCGACCGTCGTGGTCATGCTGACGACATTGCCGAACCGGTCGCGGACGATGAAGTGCGACGTGCCGGCGGGCTCGAGCGTGCGGTCGGCGGCAGCGGATGAAGCGCCGACGGGGTTGCCGGGTTCGGGAGCGACGCCGGGGGACAGGCTGCCAATCAGCTTCGCCCGCGAATCGAGGTAGGAGGGGGCAAGGAGGCCCGCGACCGGCACGCTGACAAAAGCGGGATCGGCGACAAAGCGGTCGCGGTCGGCGTACATCAGCCGGCTTGCCTCGGCGAACAGATACCAGGCTTGCGGATTCGTGGGGCCGCGGCTGGCGATGTCGGTGCGTTCGAGCAGTCCGAGCAATTCGAGCGTTCCCACTCCGCTCGCGGGAGGCGGCGGACCGCACACACGATAGGCGCGGAACGGGCCGCACAAGGCGTCGCGCTTGATCGGGCGGTACGCGGCGAGGTCGGCCATGGTCATCGAGCCGGCTAGTTCGCCTTGCCGCAGCCGCTCGACGATCCGCGCCGCGGTTTCGCCGGCATAGAGCGCCGCCGGACCGTTCGCGGCGAGCCGGCGGAGGAAGGCGGCGTAAGCGGGATTGCGCAGGCGGTCGCCGGCCGTGACCAGCGCTCCGCCGGGGCCCTGGCTGAAATAAGCGAGAAAGTCGGGGGCGCCGGTCTGCGGGTAGCGGCCGCGAAGCAGGCGCGACAGGCGCGGGCTGACGATGAAGCCGTCGGCGGCGGCGCGCTCGGCCGTGCCGAACAGTCCGCTCCACGGCAGTCTGCCATGCTCATGATGCGCGAGCGACAGCGCCGCGACCGCACCGGGTACGCCGGTCGCGCGGCCACTCACCACCGCCGCTCCGAAATCGAGCGGTTGGCCATCGGCGCCGAGGAACATCGCGGCGCTGGCCCCCGCCGGAGCGGTCTCGCGGCCGTCGTAGATCGTCAGTCTGCCGGTCGCGGCATCGAAATGATTGATGAAGGCGCCGCCGCCGAGGCCCGAACTTTGCGGCTCGACGAGCGAGAGCATCGCCTGCACCGCGACTGCTGCGTCGACCGCGCTGCCGCCGCGGCGGAGGACGTCGGCGCCGGCTTCGGCGGCGAGCGAATTGGCGGCGATGACGAACGCTTGGGCGGTCGCGGCTTCGAGCGCGGGCGCGGTGGTGGCGACGGGCGTGCTGCTGGCGACGGGCGCGCTGCTGGCAATGGGCTCGGGGGTGGCGGAAGAGGAGGCGGCGGCAAGCGCCAGCAAAGCAAGGATGATACGCATCACCACGCCCGGTAGCGCCCCGGCGCGCCTTCTGTCCACGAACAGCAGCGCTGGAAAGCGCGCAACAATCGGCTAAACAGCCACCGGCGATCGGGGTTGCCGGTCAGGAGAGCATATTGGCCCGCCAGCTCGAACATTTCCCCAACCTCGTGACGCTGTTCCTGACGCGTGCGCTCGAAAAAGGCGACAAGCCCTTCCTCTGGGCGAAGTGCGACGGTGCGTGGCAGGCGATCAGTTATGCCGAGGCCGCGCGGCAGGTGGCGGCGCTGGCGGCGGCGCTGAAACGCATCGGGCTCGATCCCGGCGACCGCGTTGCACTGGTCAGCGAGAACCGTCCCGAATGGCTGATCGCTGACTTGGGGATCATGGCCGCGGGCTGCGTCACCGTGCCGACCTACACCACCAACACCCGGCGCGATCACGCGCACGTGCTGGTCAATTCGGGCGCCAAGGCGGTGATCGTCTCGACCCGCAAGCTCGCCCAGGAGCTGCTGCCGGCGATCATGGACGCGCCCGATTGCCATCAGCTGATCGCCATCGACGATTTGGGCAGCGGGCAGGAACCCGATTTCGTCCATCTGCATCGCTGGGGGGACATGATCGCCGAGGGCGGCGATGTCGCCGCGTTGACCAGGGACATCGCCAAGGTCGGCCGCGATGCGCTCGCCTGCCGCATCTATACCACCGGCACCGGCGGAGCTCCGCGCGGCGTGATGCAGCATCACGGCGCGATCCTCCACAACATCGCCGGCGCGACCGACATCATCTCGACCGATTTCGGCTGGGGCGACGAGACTTTCCTGTCGTTCCTGCCCGCCAGCCACGCTTATGAGCATATGGGCGGACAGATGTTCCCGATCGCGCTCGGCGCGCAGATTTACTACGCCGAGAGCCTCGAGAAACTCGCCGCCAATATCGAAGAGGTGCAGCCGACCCTGATGGTAGTCGTGCCGCGGCTGTTCGAAATGCTGCGCGCGCGGATCATGAAGTCGGTCGAAAGCGGCGGCGCTTTGCCCGGCTTCCTGCTCGGCCAGGCATTAAAGATCGGCAAGGACAAGCATGATGGCAAGTTACGGCCATGGGACTGGCCCATGGACCGGCTATTGGCGCTGACTTTGCGCCGCAAGATCCGCGCCAAGATGGGCCGCCGTAACAAGGCCTGGGTTTCGGGCGGGGCGCCGCTCAACCCCGAGGTCGGGGTATTTTTCGAATCGCTCGGGATCACCTTTTTGCAAGGCTATGGCCAGACCGAGGCGGCGCCGTTGATCAGTTGCAACCGCCCGCGCGTAGGCATCCGGCTCGAAACCGTCGGTCCGCCGGTCAAGGATACCGAGGTGCGGATTGGCGAGGACGGCGAAATCCTCGTCCGCGGCGAAAACGTCATGCACGGCTATTGGCAGAATCCCGAGGAAACCGCGCGTGTTCTGTTACCCAGCGACGACGGCAAGGGGCCGTGGCTCGCGACCGGCGACATCGGGCATATCGATTCGAAGGGCCGGATCGTCATCACCGACCGCAAGAAGGATCTGATCGTCAACGACAAGGGCGACAATGTCTCGCCGCAGCGGATCGAGGGAATGCTCACGATCCAGCCCGAGATTGCCCAGGCGATGGTCTATGGCGACCGCCGTCCGCACCTCGTCGCCTTGCTCGTGCCCGATCCGGAAATCGCGCGCGAGCCGGACTTGGCGGCGCGGCTGCAGGAGGCGGTGGACCGGGTCAATGCCGATTCATCGGTGGTCGAGCGGGTGCGGCGCTACATCGTCGCCGACTCGGCGTTCACGATCGAGAACGAGCAGCTGACGCCCTCGCTCAAGATCCGCCGCCACGTCATCCTCGACCAATATGGCGACCGGCTCGCGGCGCTGTACAAACGCTGAGCCGGATCGCTCCGGTCAGGGCGTGGTGTAGGGCGTGAAGCTGCCGATGACGCAGCTGCCCGCGGTCATTCCCGATCCGGTGTTGATGACCTGCGCGATGTCGCCGCTGCACATGCCCGATCCGCCCGGCTGACGCGTGAGCAGCGCGAAGCCCGGAACGCCGAGATTGTCGCAGCTGCCGTTGAGGTTGGCGACGACGACGCGGCTTGCGCTTTGCCGGAAGACGAGTGTCTGATCATCGATGACTTGCATATCGTCGGCGCTGTAGCTGGGCAGGCAATTCATCGTCGGGCCCGCGACCTTGCCGTCGATGGCGCGCAGATATTTGGCCTGGGCATCGGCGCTGCGCATGGGTGGCTCGGTCGCGGTCGAGCAGGCGGCGAGCCCGGCACCGGCGAGTGCGAAAAGGATGACGCGCATAAATTCCTCCTTGGCTGGAGCATTGTCACCCGCATGGTGACACCCTGCTCAATTAACGGAAGCTGTCTTTTGCCGAACGCAACTCCGCAAAGCGGCGCGCATCGGCGGCGCGAACGAACGGATTGGTGGCTTGCTCCTCGGCGACGGTGGTCGGGAGCGTAATGGCGCCGGCCTCACGCAGCGCCGCGACCGCCGCGAGCCGCTGCGCTGTTGCAGGATTCTGCGGCTCGGCGTGAACCGCGAAGCGGGCGTTGGACAAAGTATATTCGTGCGCGGGGTAAAGCCGCGTCGCGGGATCGAGCTCCATCAGCAGCGTCAGCGAGCGGTGCATCTGCTCGGGGGTGCCCTCGAACAGTCGGCCGCAGCCCATCGCGAACACAGTGTCGCCGACGAAGGCAAGTCCGTCCGCTTCGAACAGGATCGCGAGGTGGTCGAGCGTATGGCCCGGCACTTCGATGACCCGGCCGACATGCTTGCCAAGCCGGACTGAATCGCCCTCGGCGAGAATGATGTCGCGGCCCGGGATGCGATCGGATGCCGGCCCCGAAATGGTGGCGCCGGTTGCTTGCTTGACTGCGAGATTGCCGCCGGTGTGATCGGGGTGCCAGTGCGTGTTCCACACTTGCCCGATTCGCCAGCCGCGCTCCTTCGCCGCGGCCAGCACGGGCGCGGCATCGCCAGGGTCGACCACCGCGGTCTCGCCGCTCGCGGAATCGTGGACCAGCCACAGGTAATTGTCGGCGAAAGCGGGGACGGGGACGATTTCGAGCGGCATGAGCGGACGATAGGCGAAGCGCAGCGCGGCGTCACGGCGGAGCGACTGTTTCGTTGCTGCAACAGTCGCGGAGAATTTTCGCAGCCACTTCCACACGCCTCAACTCACCGCTAATAAAGCACGGTTCATCGACGGTCGTGACCGGCGCTAGTGTCCGGTGATCGTCAGCAACAGCGATGGACACGGGGCAATCCAGCCATGATCAAGCAACTTCAGGACAACCGCGCAGTCCTTCTCGGCGCGGTCGCGATCTTTGCATTGGGACTGACCACCAGCGGCTACGTGCTCGGCGATGGCCTCAGGCGCGCGAAATCCGCCGAACGGACGGTCACCGTGCGCGGCGTTTCCGAGCGCGATGTCGTCGCCAATCTCGCCACCTGGTCGGTCGAATTTTCGGCCAAGGGCGACGATCTGGCGCCGGTCCAGCAGTCGGTCGACGCCCAGGCACGCGACGTCCGCGCATTTTTCGGGGCCGCGGGATTCAAGCCGGCCGATGTCAGCGACAGCAGCATCGCCGTCAGCCGCACCCGCGATTCGGAGGATGCTGACGCGCCCGACCGAGTGGTCGTCCGCCGCACGGTCCAGCTGCGCACCAGCGATGTGATGAAAGCGCGCCAGGCGTTCTCGCGCCAGGCGGAATTGCTCCGCGACGGGGTCGAGATGACCTCGAGCAACGTCAGCTACACCTTCACCCGGCTCAACGCCTTGAAGCCCGAAATGATCGCCGAGGCGACGCAGAATGCGCGCCGCAGCGCCGAGGAATTCGCGCGCGACAGCGGCGCCTCGGTCGGGCGGATCAAGTCGGCGAGTCAGGGCTATTTCTCGGTCGGTCCGAGGGACGGCGAGGAATGCGAAGGCTGCGGTTCGTCGGGCTCGCCATCGCCCTATCAAAAGGTGCGGGTAGTGACGACGATCGACTACGACCTCGGCTGATCGCTTTCGGGCTCGTCGTCGGGTTCGTCCGCGCTCGGGGCGGCGATGCGGTCGGTGACCGTCAGCGGCACCGGCAGCATTGCCAGTGCCTCGCGCGCGGCTTTGCCGTTGGTGCCTTTGGGATCGCGCTCGTTCGCCCGCGCCCATTACATGCGGGCACCGGTCATGTCGCGATTGGCCTCGGCGACATGCCCGGCCTCGAACAGGTTGGTCGCGTCCGCGGGGGCC